>CANLCA010000296.1 GCA_947487925.1 Verrucomicrobiales bacterium
AAGCGAAAGTCTGGTCATTTCACCCATGGTGCTGCTGGAACTTCAGTATTTGCATGAGCTTTCCCGAGTCAGCCAAGACCCCGCTTTGATCGTGAAGGAACTGGAGAAAAGTCTCGGCCTCACTGTTCTCAAGGCCGAGTTCGAAGGCATCATCATGGCTGCTTTGGTGGAAAGTTGGACTCGTGATCCCTTTGACAGGATGATCGTCGCCCACGCGAACCTCGCTTCCGCTCCGCTCTTGACCAAGGATGCGTCCATTCGTCAACATTACCGGCAAGGATTCTGGGACTGACCGCCAACCATTGGGATCCATGCTTCGAGAGGCCAAAGCGCGGGAACTTCAATGCACGCGCCCGCAGCAACCGCTTGAACCATCGCCGCCGAATCCTTGGTTGCTTGAGCAGGATGCACCCAAGCGATGGCAACCGATGCGTCAGCGACGAAGGCATGGCTCATTCCCTGCCTTCCTCAATGGCGGCCCTGACGTCGGCGTCGGTCAGTTTTGCTTTCCCTTTGGTTCGGGCGAGTATCTGCTTTTGCAACTCCCCGAGACCCGCGACGGCCTTGCGCACCGTTTCCAGGCTTCGGATCCCTTCGGGCACAAGGCGCGCCACTGGTTTGTCGTGCCGGGTGATGACGACTTCCTCGCCCTTGGCCACGCGGTCCAGCAGTTCGCCAAAGCGTGTTTTGGCTTCAAATGCGGATATGGTTGGCATAGAGTTGTCTGTTCCAAATTAACCAGTCATTGATTAGTCTATATCGAAACTTGCCTGCAACTTCTTTCGATGCGTGCCTCAGCTTTGCAATCCGGATGAATTCGATTCCATCTCACCCCAGCTCGAATCGATGCGTGGCGGTTGCGTCACTCACCGGATCCATAAAGGCTATGTCTCATTCTTCGTCAAGGCCCTCTCACCCAGCCCGTTGTCAATTTTCACCCCGCTCCACTGCCGTTTTGAATCTGATTCCAAGCGTTTCCGTGTTCGTGCTTTTCGTATTTCTCGTGGTCGCGGTGGCCGCTTCAAGATCCAACGCCGCTGCGGCTCCGGGGTGGCAACCCGGCCCAGGGTTTCGATTTGCGCCGATGGAAGTCCCCCGGGGCGGTCAAGCCGGATTCGCTCTTTTGCCGGGAACGGCGACCGGGATCGCCTTCACCAATCACCTTTCAGATGGCACCATCGCGACGAATCGGGTTCTGGCAATCGGTTCTGGGGTCGCCTTGGGGGACGTGGACGGCGACGGCTGGGTGGATCTCTATTTTTGCGGGCTTGAGGGCGATAACGTCCTCTACCGCAACTTGGGCAATTGGAAGTTTGCCGATATCACTTCATCATCGGGGGCGGGTGTAGATTGTAAGAATCAATTCTCGACCGGTTGTGTTTTCGCGGACCTGGACCGCGACAAGGACTTGGACCTTCTGGTCAACAGTCTCGGAGGGGGTACTCGGGCCTTTCTCAATGACGGCAAAGGGCACTTTACGGAACTTGCTGACTCTGGACTTTTGCGGAATCTCGGGGCCACCTCCATGGCACTCGCAGACGTTGATGGCGATGGCGACCTGGACCTTTACGTCACGAATTACCGTACCGATACCTTCCAGGACGATCCGCCAGGACTGAGGATCACGAGTCGGAGGCGTCCGGATGGGACAGAGGTCATCGAGCCCGCCGAACGGTTCGTAGGATTGCGGACTGCTGCCGGAGGCATCGTGGTCGAGCGCGGTGAAATGGATGTGTTTTACGTCAATCGGGGAGACGGACATTTCTTTTCGGCGCCGTGGAACGTTGGGGTTTTCCTGGATGAGGAAGGCAAAGCGTTGTCCGAACCTCCGAGGGATTGGGGCCTCTCGGTGCTGTTCCGAGACCTCAATGGGGACGGGCTGCCCGACATCTACGTGTGTAATGACTTTCCTTACTGGTCAGACCGGATTTGGTTGAATGTGCAGGGAAAACGATTTCGCGCCGTGCCCAAGACCGCGATTCGGTGCATCAGCCTAGCCTCGATGGCGGTTGATGCCGCAGATATCAACAGGGACGGTTTCGATGATTTGTTTGTGGCCGACATGCTGAGTCCGCGCCGGGAGTCCAGGGCGTGGCAGCGGCCGGACACGCTTTCCGAAGCGCTGAGCAAGTCAGCGGGCGATCCCCAATTCCGTCCTGAAGTGCCACGCAACACTCTCCACCTCGCCCGGGGCGATGGAACTTACGCGGAGATAGCCCAACTCGCTGGGGTAGCGGCATCCGATTGGACATGGGGTTCGATGTTTCTGGATGTGGACCTCGATGGTTGGGAAGACCTTCTGGTGGCCACGGGATACAAGCAGGATGTCCAAGACGGCGATATGATCCTCAATATCGCAAAGCAAGGCGCCAGAACGACCGTCCAGACCCGGCTCAAGAATCTCGCCCAGGCGCCCCATCGCTTTTGCCCGTCCATGGCTTTTCGAAACAACCGTGACCTGACCTTCGCGGACGCCAGCAAAGCTTGGGGGTTTGACACGGTTGGCGTGGCCCAAGGGATGGCGATGGCGGATCTTGATAATGACGGAGACCTTGACGTGGTGATCAACTGTTTGAATGCTCCGGCGCGTGTGTTGCGGAACGAATCATCAGCCCCACGCGTGGCGGTTCGGCTCATCGGAAGGCGCGGCAACACCCACGGAATCGGCGGCCGCATCCTCGTGAAGGGCGGCCCTGTCGCGCAATCCCAGGAGATGATCGCGGGAGGGCGGTATCTGTCCGGTGACGACGCGATGCGTGTCTTCGCCGCGGGCGAGTCCGCGAAGCTCGAGATCGAAGTCCGTTGGCGGAGTGGCGCGAGGAGCCTGGTCAAGGATGTCTCTCCCAATTATCTCTACGAAATCGAAGAGCCCTCGGAAGCGGGGGCGACGAATCCCCCTCCTGAGGTCGTTAAGGCGTTATTCGAGGATCGCACCATGAGCCTCAATCACAGCCACACCGCCAATGATTTCAATGATTTTTCGCGACAACCCTTATTGCCACGTCGGCTGAGCACATTGGGTCCGGGCATCGTTTGGATGGACCTCAATGGCGATGGGAAGGATGAACTCATTGTTGGTGGAGGTCAGGGTGATCGCATGGCGGTCTTCTCGAACGGAGGCGATGGAAAATTTTTGCGGGAGACGAATGCCAGTCAAACTGAGGTGGAATCGAGTTTCCAAACAGGGCTCTTGGCATGGAGTGGACGGGGCGATCGGATTCAATTGCTTGCGGGAGGATCGAATTGGGAGTTGGGCGAGACCAATGCCGCATTTTTCCACACTTTCGAGTTTGTTGCGGGCAAGCCTGGGAAAGGAGTGGCATCTCAGGCACGTGGGGGCCAAACCATTGGCCCGCTGGCGATGGCCGACGTTGATGGGGACGGTGATTTGGAACTTTTCATCGGTGGGCGCGCGATGCCGGGCAGATATCCTGAGGCGGCAGGCTCAGTGATCCTTCAAAACGACGGGGATCAGTTTTCCTCCTTGGCGCTGTTCGAAACCGTCGGATTGGTGAGTGGTGCGGTGTTTTTTGACTTCGACGGGGATGGGGATTCCGATCTGGCCTTGGCTTGTGAATGGGGTCCGATCCGGATTTTTAGGAACGACAAAGGTCGATTTAAAGAAGTGACAGAGGCGATGAAAATAGGGGGAACTCGTGGATGGTGGAACGGTATCGCGACGGGGGATTTTGACGGGGACGGCCGGATGGACCTTGTGGCATCCAACTGGGGCCGGAACTGGAGCCCGGATCCTTCGCCGGGAGTGGACACGCCGGTGCGGCTTTACTATGGAGATTTCGCGAGGGAAGGAACGATACAGACCCTCTTGGCGTCCATGGATCCTGGCCTCAAGAAGTGGCTTCCGTGGCGAGAAAGAAAAGTCGTCGTCTCCGCGATCCCGTCTATCATACCACGGGCACCAAACCATCATGCCTACGGACCGATGGGGGTGGAAGAACTGTTGGGCATCCCAGCGGGTGAGGCTCGGCAACTCGAAGCCCACGCGATGGAGTCCATGGTTTTCCTGAACCGGGGCGACCATTTCGAAGCTCGCCCGCTGCCTGTCGAGGCGCAGTTTTCCCCGGCATTTGGCGTCGTGGTGGCTGATTGGGATGGCGACGGTAAGGAGGATGTTTTTCTCGCTCAAAACTTTTTTGGAGTGGATTACGAAACCTCTCGGCACGACGCGGGTGCGGGGTTGGTGCTGCTGGGAGACGGGCAAGGAGGTTTCCGGGCGCTGGGCCCGCTTGAATCAGGGATTTCGATCTACGGCGAGCAACGGGGCGCCGCCGCGGCGGATTTTGACGGCGATGGCCGCATCGACCTCGCGGTGACTCAGAACGGTGGACCCACGCGCCTTTTCCGAAACGTGCGGGCAACTGCCGGGGTTCGAATCACGATCCGAGGTGCGACGGCAAATCCTGGCGCGGTCGGCGCCCGGGTGCGAGTCAAGAACCGAGGCGTTTACGGTCCTGCGCGGGAAGTGCACTCCGGAGGAGGCTATTGGTCGCAGGATTCGGCAACTTTGGTGTTTGCGTCGTCGTCAGATCCGGACGCGGTGGAGGTCCGGATGCCCGGAGCGGACCCGCGCGAGTGGCCTTGGCCGGCAGGGGCTAAGAACGTGGAGATCACAGCAACCGGAGTCAGGGCAAAGTAATCCGTAAAACGGCAGTTGAGATGAAGGAACCGCGGATAAACCCTGATGCACGCGGACAAAAACCAAATCACAGGATTAAACCTTCAAACGGCAGTTGCCGATGGCGAATCTTCGCGAGGTCTTGGCGATAAAATCTTTCCCAATCACTCGCCAGATCCAGAAAGGAACTGCCTCCCTCTGCGTCAAGTCTCTCTCAGCCAGGTTGTTGAAAACCTCCACGAAGTGAAGCTAAAAACGGAAGTTGAACCACTAATTTTCACTAAGAGCGTGTCCGAAAAATCGCAAAACCTGAGGAATCAGGCCAATCTTCGAAGTTGGATTCGTATCATTGCGATATAAACCCACGATTCGGCACTGGTCTCGCAATGT
>CANLCA010000297.1 GCA_947487925.1 Verrucomicrobiales bacterium
GAGAACAAAGGGGGTCTTGTGCAGAATGGGCAAACGCGCCGACATGTGTTCAAGACATATAGATTTTCTATACAACAATTGCAAGAGAAAAACCGCCCTCTTGTTCACTTTTTCTGGAGTTTCAAGAAATTAGGCGAGGATCAGGGATCGCCCGCAGATCGCCAGGGCGCCGCTGCGAATGAGCGCAAATCATGGAGGGACGAACATCGGACAAGTGACACAAGTCCGCATCCTGAGCTGATGCCACGAATTCCAGGCCAACCTGCCAGGAACGACCTGTCGACTCTGGTGGCGATGAACCGCTGCACCCTCCGTTCACGCTGCATTGAACTCAAGGTGGTTAGGCCCCAGGAACAGGAACCCTCAGCTCGATTCGACAAACGGCTTCGCGGGTCTGCGAACCTCCACAACCGCGACCCACGTTCGGGAACCAAATTGCCGTCTCAACGACTCCGCCAATCCTTCCCCGGAAGCCAAGGAAGGGCAGATCCCGAACGCCGTGGAACCACTCCCTGACATCATCGCTCCTATAGCTCCTTCGCTCTTCATGCTATCGACCATCAACGCGATCAAGGGGTACTTTTCGAAGACGGGGAATTCCAGTGCATTATACATTAGCGGAGCAGCAGAGGCCAGTGAGCCAGTTTGAAAAGAGACGGCCAGGTCGGCGGCGCGACCCGATCTGCCGTTGAGCGCTTGGGGAAACCCAGCCAAAGCCTTGTAGGCCCAAACGGTGGAGACACCGAACCCAGGTTGACAGAGGACAAAAGCCGCTCCTTCCAAGGCATCAAAAGGTGCCAGTGGAGTGATGTTTTCACCCCTCCCAACCCCCATGGCAGGCGATTCTTGGAGAAAAAATGGGACGTCGGATCCTAGTCCCGCGGCAAGACCCGTGATCTCAGAGTCGGTTAAAGGGAAACCGAACAGCTCATTCAAACCAAGCAACGTGTGAGCCGCATCGCTACTGCCTCCTCCAAGACCCGCCGACGCCGGCACATGCTTCACAAGCCGAATGCTCACACCGTCTTGAGCGCCAATTCTGCCCAAGAAAACCCCAGCAGCTCTGTGCACAAGGTTGGAAGCATCAGAAGGCACTCCGGGTGCGTCACAATCAAGACGGATCCCCACTCCACCTCTTTCAATCTCCAATCCATCGTGGATCGGGATTGGGTAAAGAATCGTTTCTAATTCATGAAAGCCATCCGGACGCTTGCCCAGAATGTTGAGGATCAGGTTGACTTTGCACGGAGCCAAACGATTCACAATCATGACGGTTCAACTCAAAAAAAAGCGCCAACAATGAATCATTGTTGGCGCAAAACAAACGAAAGAAATCTCAGTAATCGAAAATGCGAAAACGGCTCCCGGGGAACATTGGAGCAATGTCACCTCCTGTAAAGCCCATTTGGGTGTCGGTCTCAAAAGCGCTGTCAGTGATCAACCGGGGCTTGTAGCTGTCCGGATAAATCGGGTTCTCAGAGATGTCCGGGATAAGGGCGTTGCCGGGCTTCAAGTAGGCATCGTAACTGGGGATCGGAAAAGTAAGAATTTCAAAGGCGCCCACGACGGTTCTCGTCACGCTGCGATTGAAACCTTTGAAAAAACCACCCGTATAGGCCACTTCGTTCGGCCCATACAATGCCGATTGTTCCACCGAGCGACGAATCTCACCCATCCGAGTGAACTCGGTGAGGTTATTGACGCCACGACCCAATTTCCGTTCCGGACCAGCGCAGCCGGAACCGATCAGGAGGAGACCACAAGCTAATCCGAATGCAAGCCGTTGAATGCGCATAGTCATGACGTTGGTAGGAGTTAGGTTAGTCAGCTCAGATTGCTTGTAAAGGACTTTTAGCGGGTCTCGAACAAAACGAAAAAATCTCTCGATACGCCAAACTCCGGGCGAGTTCCACGAGTCCCTAATCACCGGACGCCTTCAGGTCCCTTTTATGCCAGAAATAAGCCACCAGCACGCTGAGTTCATAAAGCAAGTGCAACGGCGCAGCCATGATGAACATTGTCAGAGGATCCCCTGAAGGACTTACCACAGCGCAGATGACGAGGTTGAGAACCACCCAATATGATCTGAAGGCTGAAAGTTTTTGGTAATCAAGCAGGCCTATTCGCACCAAAATCAGGATCACAACGGGGAGTTCAAAACTCACTCCCAAGACCAGCAAGAACTTGCACACGAAACTCAGGTAATCCTCCGCCCTCCACTCGTCAGCTCCGAATCCCATCCATTGAGAAAATTGAACCGAAGCCATCAAGGCGACCTGCAACAGCACAAAATAGCAAAATGCAACCCCCAACAGAAAGAGGAAAGTCCCGATGCCCGCAACTTGGAGAACAAGGTTCTTCTCGTGAAGATGCAATGCGGGAAGAATATACTGGCCGAGAAAATAGAGAACGAACGGGCAGGAAAGCACCACTCCTCCGAAAAAAGCGACCTGAAACATCACCATCAGCGCCCCCATCGGACTGTAATTCTTCAGCGTTACCGCGAGGGGATTCTCCCCAACCTTCGGCGACGCGCCCCATTCCATTCCCGCCACTAGATTCGTGCCTATAAGAACCGGACTCAGTCGGAGAGATTGAAAACCCGCGTTATTAGTGGGCGGTGCTTGGGCGAGTGGAAGGTTTGCGAAAGGAATTCGTCCGAGAAAATTCGTCCCGACGTAGATTCCAACGAGTCGGTTGGTTCCTTGAGTATCAACATGAGCCCGCTGAAGCGGCCAAGTCAAGATGGCGATGACCTTGTCGGCAGCCATCATGCACAGGAGCATCGCCAAGGCGATGGCAACGACACACCGGACCATGGTCCAGCGGAGATCCTCCAAATGATCGAGAAACGGCTTAACCGGCCCTCCACCCTCTTCGGAATAGACCTCGGGTAGCCCCTCCGCGGGCTGGTCTGACATAACAATGCCGAATCAACTCCGGGTTTAGCCCTGGGAATTCGTCGCGCCCTTTGATGGGGCCGACGGAGCGGAAGTCTCAACCCCCACCGGTGGGATGGTGCGACGAGGAGGCTCGGGATCAGGATGATCTTCGATCGCTCGATGGAGGTCATCCTGAACGTCTTTGGTCGCCTTTTTAAACTCTTTAATACCCTGGCCGAGACCCTTCGCCAGCTCCGGAAGTTTTTTCGCGCCAAAAAGGATCAAAACCACGACTAATATCCCAACGATTTCTGGCCAGCCTAACATAATATTTTATGGGAAAACGAACAACGACTCCGGGAGCCTACAGCGGATTCGCCGAATTGTAAAGCCACCCGTCGATCCCTATTGCCCCGCACTTAGTTCGCGGGTTTTGGCTTCAACAGGATGAATTGCCCGCGCCGGTTTTTCGACCAGGCGTCGTCGCTGCTACCCGGAATCGCAGGCCGGGCCTCCCCATATGAAATGGTCCGAATCCTATCCGGGCCCACGCCCAGGTTCGCCAAATATTCCCGCAGGCTCAGGGCACGACGCTCGCCTAGCGCAAGGTTGTATCCCTCGGTGCCACGCTCGTCGCAGTGGCCCTCGATTAATAACTTGTCGGCCGCACCCGACTTCAACACCTTCGCCACCTCCTCCATCTTGCTCTTTTCAGAGGCTCGCACGGAGGATTTGTCGAACTCGAAATACACGGTGTAAGCTGCCAAAGCAGCCGGATCCATCAACATGTTCTCAAACTCCCCGAGACCCGCTAGAGCCATCGGATCGCCGTTGGGGTTGATCGGAGTTCCCGCAGCTCCCGGATCTGGAGGAATCGGTCGTCCCCCAGAGAGGTCCGGACGCTCATTGCCTTGACCAGGCTTTAATCCTCCGGAATTCGCACCAAAGGCAGGATCAGTGCCGGGAGCTTTGGTCGGCGCTCCGGGAATATAGGTAGGCCCCTTGGGTGATTTCTTGCATCCAACCGTTCCAACGGCTGTCAGCAATCCAAGTGCTAATGAAAAAATAAGTTGCGTCCGTTTCATGTCTTGTGCCTTGAGGAATCCCTTTACCGAGCCCAACAGGGCTGTGAGCAGCTTCCCAAATTATGTTTGACATCCTTGACCTGTTTGGTGGGCACGTCAAGTAAAGAGAGCACACGCCCGCCTTTCGAACGTCGGGAAAAAATAATCGTTCGAGAATTGGAGGCCCAGGAGGGGTCTTCGCCGGAGACGAGCTCCTTCACGTCTCCCCCGACGGCGGACACGACGCAGATTTCAAAATTGGCCCCACCGCGTTGCGTCGTGAAGGCGATGCTCTTCCCGTCAGGCGACCAGTCCGGCTCTGTCGCATTGGCAACACCAGGTGTCATCAAGCGTTTCATGGCGCCTCCTGTTGAGGACACTGTGTAAAGGGTCGGCCGCCCCTGCAACCTTGAGACAAAACAGAGCGTCTGGCTATCGGGTGACCAACAGGGGGAAGATTCGTCCTCCCGAGTCCGTGTCAATTGGACCAGACTCCCTCCCTTCACATCCGCGACGTACACGTCCGGACTGCCGCCCTTGCTCAAAATCATCGCCAAACGCTGTCCGTCAGGCGAGATCGAGGCACCTGTGTTCAAGCCCGTGTAGCGTGCTACAATCTGCCTCGCGCCTGTAGTCAGGTCGTGCATGTAGATATCCGGATTCCCCAATTTATAGGAGGTATAATACAAGACCCGCTTCCCGGGTGCCCATGCTGGGGCGAACACCAAGGAGTTGTCCTGCGTGATCCGGCTCGCCCCAAACCCGTCGTAATCCGATACAACCACCTCGTTGTTCACCCCCGCATCCACTTTATACGCTATTCTCGTGAGTGAAATCCCCTTCTTCCCCGTCACGGCCTGGATGATGTCGTCGGCAAGGGCGTGCGCCTGAACCCTGCGTGATCCACTCGAGTAGGCTCTGTCCAAAACACGCGCCTTTGTCGCAGCCTCCACAACGTGGCCCTCGACCCGGCTGCTATCGCTGCCGGTGATGATGTAACTAGCCTCGGTGGTCCCAACGAAGCTGAAACCCTGGATTCCCAGATCGAATCGCAATACCGAA
>CANLCA010000298.1 GCA_947487925.1 Verrucomicrobiales bacterium
TCCTTGTCACCCGGACATTTACAGACACACTTTGCGACGTGCGCTTCAGGACGTGGACATGTGTCGGGCAGTTATGTTCACTAGCTCAGTTGAAACGTCTCCGAGCACCTCGCTCCACGCGAACCCCGCCCTCCGCGCCGGTTCGAAGCATTGCGAGAAGTGTGAAAAGTGATTTCCAATACCGAGCACCGGTTGACAGCGGCGATCGCCGGGCTGCCACGTTAGGTGTCGCTGCGTGCACTCCTCAACCCCAGGCAACAGTTGGCTCTGAATATGAACACTGAAGTTCACAAGTCTCAAAGCTCCAATGGGACGACCAGGAGGAGCGCTCTGATTATCGGGTTGGACCCCGAACTGATTGATTTCTCGGATCCCAACTATGCCGGGTTTCCCGGCATGACCGCCGCAAAGGTATTGGCGGGACTCACCGCCGCCGAGGAAGGGCTGAAGGATCTCGGCTATGACGCGCTTCATTGTCTCACCGACTTTGGTGAGACTGCTGAGGCGGTAGTCACCGCGCAACTCCAACGGCGGCAGTTCGACTGCATCCTGATTGGTGCGGGTGTCCGGGTCATCCCAAGCAACTTCATCCTGTTCGAGAAGCTCATTAACGTCGTGCATGCACACGCCCCTCGTTCTAAAATATGCTTCAACACAAAGCCCTCGGACACACTGGAGGCACTGCAACGGTGGATATGAGGGCGCAGGTTGGTCCATCGGCGCGGATCGCGCACATTTTTTAACAATACATGAATACACCACGCATCCTCGCATTTGGCGGCAGTCTTCGCCGTGATTCCTATAACCAAAAGCTCGCCGCCATCGCAGCCGCCGGGGGGCGTGAAGCTGGCGCCGAGGTCACGCTGATTTCACTTCGCGATTTTGCGCTTCCCATCTTCGATGAAGACCTCGAAGCCTCGAGTGGAATGCCGGAGGCGGCGAAGCGTCTGAAAGCAATTTTTCGCGAACACCACGGTCTCATCATCGCCGCGCCGGAATATAACAGCAGCATCACCGCCGCGCTGAAGAACGCGATTGATTGGGTCTCGCGCTCCGAGTCTGACGATGAGCCAGCACTTTCGGCACTGGCGGGTAAAACCGCCGTCGTCTGTGCGGCGTCACCGGGCGGTCTCGGTGGGATGCGTGGGCTGGTTCATCTACGAGCGATCCTTGGTAACATTGGCATCACCGTCCTGCCTGACCAAATCGCCGTCAGCAAAGCCTACGAAGCATTCACGCCGGATGGCGCACTCGCGGACGCGAAGCAGCAGGCCCGCGTAAGAGCACTCGGCTCGAATCTCGCAAAGCATTTGTCGAAGCTCCTGGCGTGATGCGATGAGCCCTCTTGTAACTGCAACGGCGGCTTTGCGACTGCATCCTGGTTGGTGCGGGTCTCCCGGCCGTCAGCTAGCACCTTCAGCCTGTTCGGGGAGTTGAGGAACGTCGGGAGAACAAAAGGACCGACATTCAATCCCTTAACAGTTCCTGGCTTAAGCAGCGGGTCGGGACGAACCGCCGGCCCTTGTTTGTGGGGATTCGTGGGGCACGCGAATACAAGGACTTATTTGCTCAAGGACCTGACGGGCACCGGTACGTTGCCTATCTCGATCCGGTTGGCTCTCAATTGAAACCATTCCTCGGGGCGATTGCGCCGCGACTCGATCAGGCGCCGGAAGGTGGGGGTGTCAGTTCGGAAGATTTCGATGGGGGTTCTTTCAGGTTGGGGAACCTGCTCGGCGAGGCGGATGGACCGGATGGGGATGCGTTGTTCCGGCTTGTCATAAAACCCCATCGCTGCCTTCCCCCGGGGCAGAGAGGAGAGGAGCTCCATGCCTTGCACCACGCGACCGAAAAGCGTCACGTTTCGGTCGAGGTGTCGAGGGGAGTGGCCGATGACCGCGTAGAGCTCGGTACCTCCGCCGCTGTTCGGGGCGTTATCCCTGCCGGCGCCCACCATTCCGTAGGTATGAATCAGCCACATGCGATTTGAGCGACGATCTCGGGCGATGGGGAAACCGTCGTATAGACCGGTTTGGGGCGCGTAAGCATCGGCGTCGGGCATCGGCGTAAAGGGGAGCTTTCGGTCGAGGGTTCGATCGAATTCAGGCGGCAGATGTTTTTTTCCGGTCTTGATGGGACGTGCGAGCTCCGGTTTTTCCGCATTGGGATCGCCCCATTGCACGACGTAGTTGTCCTGGCAACGAAGCACGCTGAGGCCGTCAAAATAGCGCTCGCGCACGAGGTCTTTGACATTGGCCACATGTTGGGGCGCGAACTCAGGGCACAGTTCGATGATCACCTGGCCTGAACCGAGTTCGAGATACAAGGTGTTCCCTGGGTCGAGCGTTCGCCAGTCTCCAGGGCTTGATTTGGCGATAATCTCGGCCATCCCAGCAGGATTTGGGGACGCACCGAATGCGATGTTGATGAGCAGGATCCAAGCGATCCCAAGCGAGGCGACCAAAAGTCGGGGTGTCATGGGCCGAGTGTTGCAGAAACTGATTCGGCAGTGAAGCCTGTGAACACATCCGGGATGCCGACGATACTTCCGAGCGAAATGAATCGTGCGAAGGGCGCCGTATCCTTTCGGCCCAAAGAAACCGAAGGCTTGCGGAGTCCTCCGCCAAGGCTCCAGGAGTTCGCCTGGATGGCGACCGGCCTTTCTTGGGGTTAATCCGCTCTAGACTTTCGAGAATCGGTTTCTACACTCCAACGAAGGTTCCTCTGTTGTGGCAATGCGTAAAAAGTATCGTTGGCCGCTGCTGCTCGCCGCCGAGTGGTTCGTTCTTTTCTTCGTCGTGGCTGGAGCTCTTGCCGCGGGTAACCCAGGGGACTTCGAGAAGTCCTTTGAACAGCAGGTAAGGCCGTTTTTGAACCGTTACTGCTTGAGTTGCCACAACCTGGAGAAACTGAAGTCGGGCGTCCGAGTCGACCAGCTCAACGCGTCTCTGGAGGATGAGCAAATTCGTCTTTGGGAGAAAATATTCAAGCAGATCGGCAACGGGGCCATGCCCCCTGAAGACGAACCGCAGCCGACGGTCGGCGAGCGTCAAGGGATGGCATCTTGGGTCCAGCAAGCTTTGGAAATTGCTCGCTCACGTCCGAGGCCCAAGAACGGCATCGTGCGCCGTCTCACAGTTGCCCAATATCGCAACACGCTGCGAGAATTGTTGCTGCTCGAGGATGACCTGACGGATTTGGTCCCTCCCGACGCCGTTTCGAGTGACGGTTTTGTCAACAACAAAGATACGTTACACATTTCACCCCTGCTGTTGGAGGCGTACTACGAAATTGCCGACGTGGCGCTTCGTCGTTGCCTTGTCGATGCCAAGTCGAAACCGTCGATTCAAAACTTCCGCGTCGATCTCGGGGCGTCGATCAATCCCGAGCCGTGCCCAGACACGCTGATTCTCGGGGCGAACAGCCTCCTGCTCAACAACGCCGACTTTGTGGTGAACCAAATGAGGCCTGAGAAGACATTCGAGTACGATCCGTTCTTCATGAGAACGAAGTTTCGATTTATCGAAGGTTACGAAGGCAACGGCACGGTTCGCGGTTGGAGGGAGTTTGACAGTATTTATCATGCCGTCTTCGCCTGCATGCGAGGCAACGACGGATACCCCAAGGGGCAGGCCTACAGCACGGTTCCAGAGGGGTTGCTGCTGCGGCCGGCCATACCCAGCGCTGAACTTTTCGAGGTTGAAAGCACCTACGGCCCCAGGAGCAACTTTAAGATTTCATTGCGTGAACTGCCTGATGAGGGTCGCTTCCGTGTCACCGTCACGGCGGCAAAATACGACGACGGCTTGCTGCTTGATCCGCTCCATTCCGCTCAACCGAAGGAGGGAGTCGGTGGGGTTCTTTGTCGCAATCCTGAATCCTCCCAAACCGTGATGATCCAGCAGTCCGGCATTTATCAGGTGGATGTCCACGCTGCAAAACTTGGCGAGTCTGAAATCGTCGCTGACTCATCGCGCCTAGCGGAAGGTCTGGTCGGAGTTTGGCCCATGGAAGGGAATGCGTCTGGGACGAAGGAAGGTGTGGAACTCACCGGTCGGCTGGTGGGTGACGCGAGGTTTGTGGACTCTCCGTTCGGTCAGGCGTTGTCCCTTGACGGGGATGGCGATGCGGCGGTGGTGGCCCGTCAGCAGGCGATGAACGTGGGCGGTGGCGACTTCACCGTGGCGGCGTGGATCCAACCCAGACAACTTCGCCAAGGAGGGATTGTTGGTCTTGGAAAATACGGATGGGCGCAAGGGTGGTATCTGGATATGCCCGACAACAAAGGGGTGCTGCGGATCGAAACTGCTGGCTCGAACAACCAATCCAACGGCGCGGTGTCGTCGCCTCCCGGTTCGGTTCGATCGAATATGTGGCAGCATGTTGCGGCCGTTGTGCGGCGTGGAACCGGGGCCACGCGGCTCTACATAAACGGTTATGCTGTCGCGAAGGGGACCATTGGATCGGCGAACCTCGATAACCCGCAAGTCGACCTCCATCTCGGACGAGTTCCGGAGGCTCAATCATTCCATGGAGAGCTTGATGAAGTGCGAATCTATCGACGAGCACTCGATGAATCGGAGATTCAGGTACTGCTGGCTCCTGGACGCCGGTTTGTACCTCCTCCACCGCGCGAAGAACCTCAGGAATTGATGCTTGCCCTGGGCGAGCGACGTTTCTCAGGCAAGTTGGCTCAACCCGCCTTCCTTGCAGTGCGACTCCCAGCCGGGCAGTTGGCCGTGAAAGCTCATTTCGCTGGCGCGACCCGCCTCGACCGGATCGTTTTGACTCCGCTCTCAACGGACCACGAAGTGGCCCGGCACTTTGCCGCCTTCGAGAAACGTTCGCCCCGACTGGGCGTGCATTTGGGATTGCGCCGCGATTGCGGCAGCACGATGTCGCAGGTCGGCCTGGCCCAAGCCGTGTCGACACTGAGTCCGAACCGCTTTGTGTTCGAAGGCACGATTCGCAATTTTCCTAGTCCGTATGTGGAAAAAGACA
>CANLCA010000299.1 GCA_947487925.1 Verrucomicrobiales bacterium
GACGGCCCTGGACTCCATAAAAACGGCTACACGAGAGAACCCGAGGCTTTTGGGCGGCTCCGCAAGTCATGCGGCGGTGGCTGCGAGCTTTTTCTCCCCGGTCAATTTGGTGGGAGTTGTCGGCCACGATTTTCCCAAGAAGTACATCCAGTTGTATCGTCGGCACGGCATCAACCTTGAGGGGCTTCAAGTCGATGATGGCAAGACCTTCCATTGGTCTGGGGAATACGAGGTCAACATGAACAACCGCCGCACTCTTTCGACCGAGCTCGGCGTTTTTGAACGGTTCACTCCTCACCTGCCTGAGGCTTACAGGAATTCGGAGTTTGTGTTGCTGGCCAACATTGCGCCCTCCCTTCAGATGCACGTGTTGGAACAGATTCGCAAGCCCAAGTTTGTCGTCGCGGATACTATGGACCTTTGGCTCAATATCGCGCTGCCCGACTTGCTCAAGCTGCTCAAAAGGCTCGATGCCTTCGTGCTGAACGACAGTGAAGCCCGTCAACTGACCGACGAGGACAATATGGTCAGGGCTCTCAAGAAGATCCATCGGCTCGGCCCCAAGTATGTGATCGTGAAGAAAGGCGAGCACGGTGCGATTCTGTCGGGTCCGGATGGCCTGTTCGTCGCGCCTGCTTTTCCGCTTCATAAAGTGGTGGACCCCACCGGAGCCGGCGACTCTTTTGTGGGGGGAATGTTGGGCTACCTTGAAGCTCATAAAGGCCTGGTCCAAAGAAACTTGAGAAAAGCGATCGTCTACGGAAGCGTGGTGGCTTCGTTCTGTTGCGAAGGGTTCGGTCTCGCCCGGACAACCCGGATCACTCGGACCATGATCGACGAGCGTTATCGCGAAGTTGAGGCGCTGGTGAAGTTCTAACTTTAAAAAGGCAACCGAACTTGTGAAAAGCAGCAGAGAAACCACTCATCTTCGTTAATCGGTACTGATACAACAAGATGTGAAAAGTAACGATCGGGACGCCGGTTCACTGTATGGGTGAGGTGGTCCGTCAGCCTAACTTCTTCACCATTCGTGTCACTGAGCGAAAATGAGTGGTTCGACTTCCGTTTTTGAGTTGAATGTCGTGCAGATTTACAAAGGCTTGGATGAAAGAATTTCGGCCGCGAGAGACCCCTCAAATCCAGCCCCGGACACGGTAGTACAGGGTCCCCAAAGTTTCATGCAGCCAGGCATCGAAACACTCTAGGTTCCGGTTTTTTGGCACCCATTCGAACCGCCAGCCTCCCAGTTGCGAGGATTCAGCGTCAAAGTCGCACCCGACACCTTGGACGTCCATGCCCGCTTTCCTGAAAGTGGCCAGCGCCCTTTCCAAATGGTTTGCGGAGGAAACGAGCCAGAACTTCTTCCATCCGAATTGCTTGGCGAGTTCTTTGGTTTTGAGCGCCTCGTCGCGGGTGTTTAGGCATCCGTCCAGGGAATGAATCGGCTGTTCCACTAGGCTCCAACGGTTTAGCAAGTTCTGGATTAGCTCGGATTCTCGAGTGTCCTTGTCTCCCACCCGGGCCGCACCGCCTCCGAGCACCAGGGCATTGGCTTTGTGCAAACGCATCAGATCGACGGCGGCCATTATCCGGTCCGCCGCGCGTGTCAAGTTGATCTGCCTGGGGTCACTCGGCGAGGGCTCCAAGGTGCCTCCCAGCATGATCACGGCGTCTGCCGAGGTGAGGTTGGTCAAGTTTACCCCGTAGAATGGTTTTTCAAGGCTCTGCAAAAGCTTGGGAGCCAGGGGTGTCGCTCCCAGAATCCAGAGCAGCCCGGCGGCGAAGAAAACCGGGGCTGCTTCAAGCCAGCGTTTTCTCCGGATCAACCAGACCAAGAGTAGCAGCAGAAAGGCCCACGTGGCGCCGATCGGGGTCAGGAAATCCTTGAGAAAGTTTGTGGCCTTAAGGAGGAAGCTCATGGTTTCGGCCATGCCAGATGTTTGTGCAGAAAATCGTACGTGCCCTTTCCGTTGATGCTGTGCGGCCCCACAAACCACTCCAATTGGGCTCGGTCCCCTAGCCCTAGCTTCGCCGCGTACAAAAACCGGACCTTGGCAAACTCATAGCCCACTGTTTCGTCCGGAGCCACCCCATCGAAATGTCCACGCTCCACCATGAATGGGCGGGGCGCGATCAAGGCCGCCATCTCCGCATAGTTAAAAGTGCTTCCCAAATCGAATTCGAAAATCTCGTATTCACCTCCCCATACATAACTGTAAGGGCTGCGGGTCGAAGCGTTTTTCCAAACCCACTCGTTGAAGTCGGCGGAGCAGATCGACAGGCAATAATCCGTCAACAGGGCGGGAACACGCATCGCTGTCTTGCCCCCGTAACTCAGTCCGTAAAAGGCGATCCTCTCGCCGTCGACATACGGTTGGGTCTTCAGCCAGTTGATAATCTGCTGGTGCTGGGGTGTGATCACAGAAAAAAGGGTCTTCTTGATGGCATTCGCCTTTCTTTGGAGGGTCCGGAAACGGTCTGTGAAGATGTAAAGGTTTTGCGGAGCGAAAACGACGAAACCTCTCTCAGCGAGCTTGGCCGAGAACGCGCTGTAATACTGGAATCCCTCTTTTCCTATCGTGTGCTGGGGCCTGCCTTCGAGCCCATGTTGGCACACCACCACGGGACGCTTCTCCCCGTCCTTCAAGTCTTTGGGCAGCAGCAGCAATCCGTAGGCAATCACGTCCTCGAACACATCCAGCACCACTTCATATCCCACCCATTTTTCTTCGTCATAAACCTTCCGCGTCCTGGGTTGAGCAGGCAACAACGGGTTCTGAAACCGTCCGATGACTTCCTCGTAAAAGTAATCGCGGTAGCTTCGGGCCGTTTCCTCATATTTTGGAACCGAGCTGGTGTCCAATTTCTTCATGAAGTCTTGCCGGGTGTAAGCGCTTTCGGTCAGCACCCGCTGTGTGAATCGGTCCATCTCCACCATCTGCGACCGCACGCGACGGGCCGCGTCAGGGAGGGCTCTCTCGATGGAGAGGGCGGGTTCAATCGCTGGCTTTAGCGCGTCTTCCAAGCCCAATTCGCTCAGAACCGTTTTCAAAGTGCCCATAGCCAGTTCAGGACCTTTCCCGTCGCCACTCATCGTGAAGTGGAAACGGTTACCAAATGTGCCCGCGGGCAACAGTTTGCGTGCCCGCGCAAATTCCTTCTTCACGGTTTCAACGTCCGGCGTCGTCAGCGTGGATGGAGCCCCTCCTCCCGCCCCTTTCAATTCCACCTCGGGACCGCGCGCCGCTTCGATGATGAGGCTTCGCGGAGCCACCATCGACGCCAGTTCGGCGTCGCCAAATTGCTCCAGCAAACCGAACACATTCCGATCGATGGGTTCCTGCCAGATCGTGTTGCGGCTTGTGAAATACCCGCTCACGCAGGCCGTTGTGATCCGACTATCCAGCGCCGCTGCGTAGAGCGCGATCGCGCCTCCTTCACCCCAGCCAACGACCCCAATCCGGGCCCCGGCCCCGCTCTCCTTGGAAAACCGATCGACTGCCGCAAGCACCTTTTGGACCTCGTAGCCGATGAGGTGCCGGCCCAGTTCGAATGCGGAACGGTAGACAAACTCCCGATTGCTCAAGGCGCTGCCACGGTTGTTGCCCGCGACTTTTGGGTCTCCCATTTTCCGGTTGATCAAGGTCGGCACTAGTACCCTGCACCCCGCTTCCGCCAACAGCCTGGCGTATTGAGAGGCTGCGGCCACCCCGTTGGTTAAGCCCACCAGCCCTTCGGGGGTGACGTCGGCGTCGGGGATAGCCACCACATCCGGATGGATCCCGCCGCTCGTTGGGGTCAGCATCAGACCTTCCGCGAAGATTCCGTCCAGCGCCTGCCAACGAACCTCGCTGACGGTAAACCCTTTCCCCGATGCGACCCGCGCTCCCTGCCGGGTGTCCACGATCAGTTCGAACCCTCCGGTCGTCGACCGGGAATCCCTCATCCCGAGAATGTGAGCCAATCTGGCGCGGTTGGTCGCGATAGAGTTTTCCAGACCTTCGGCGGAACTCCCGTTTCGGTTCCAAAATTTGGCCCGATTCTCTTGGGCTTTTTCGATTTCTCTCAGGAGGAAGCGATCCACCCCTGCGACAAGGTTCGAAGCCACATCCCCGGCGAGTGTCAGCGGTTGTGTGCCGAGGATGTTTTCCTTAAAGTCGATAGCAACCAGCGCTGGGGCGTAGGTCAAGAAAGCGGCCAATGCCAGCAAAGACCAGATTATCTGGGGTTGGAGAATCCTGTCCCGCTTGGAACGGCCCCGGTTATGCGACGGGACCGCCTCCAATATTTGGGAATGCATTGGGGCTAGGAACCATGGCAGATGCTGAACGGGTGAAGTTCGACCGCCGGTGATGCCGGTGGAGGAGTGCTCACATGAGGATTTGAAGAGTTGCATAGGATGATGCACCGATTAGACCAAAAGGAGTCCATTCGACGCAATCACTTCTGGTGGATTCCATCGAGGGCCTCTGTCTTCGATTGAAAGCGCTTGGGGAGCATGGGGTCCCTAGATTAAATTTCGAAGTTCAGTCAACATCAAGATCACAACAATCTGATGGAAAGGATGTTACAAATACTGATGGCATCGAAATCCGTCGCTTAGTGGGTCGCCTCGGACATACGATCAAGAACCGAGCCAAAGACCGTTGATTGCGGAAGATCTTGTGGCTAAGAATCCGGTCTCAGTGTTTGGCGGCGGAGGGCATGGATTTTGTCCAAGAGCGAGGAGGACTCCATGCAATTCCCATATTTGACTTCAGCAGGGATTCTGCTTCAATGTGTCTTGATAAACGGTAGAAATATGACTGTCGAAGCTCAATTGCAACGTGTTAGGTCGGGCCCTGATCCTCGCCTAATTTCTTGAAACTCCAGAAAAAGTGAACAAGAGGGCGGTTTTTCTCTTGCAATTGTTGTATAGAAAATCTATATGTCTTGAACACATGTCGGCGCGTTTGCCCATTCTGCACAAGACCCCCTTTGTTCTC
>CANLCA010000300.1 GCA_947487925.1 Verrucomicrobiales bacterium
CGCTCCGGCGGAATTCCTGGTCGCCTATGGGCTCCACGATGGTGGGATCACCACGACCATCGGTTTTCTGCTGCCCGGCGACCACGCGTCCCGCACCGTCCTGCGCAATGGGAACCGGGGGGCCAAATTGAGTCGCATTCAGTTTGCCACTGACGGTCAGCACGGCGTCGCGCAAGGTTTCAGCGTCGAGGCGTTGGAGTGCCCTCCGGGCATAAAAGCGATTGTCTGGATCGACCTGCATCGATTTTGCGTTGACGGATGACTGGCGGTAGGTCGCCGACATCACGAGCAGTTTGTGCAGCGGCTTGAGTTTCCATCCTCCCGCCATGAATTCAGAGGCGAGCCAGTCGAGCATTTCGGGGTGTGTTGGGCGGTCGCCCATCCGCCCAAAGTCGCCAGGTGTGCTGACAAGCCCTCGGCCGAAGTGGTTTCTCCAGATTCGATTCACAAAAACTCGGGAGACTAAAGGATGCTGTCCTTCGGTCAATGCTTTGGCAAAGGCTAGCCTCCGGCCGGATGTCGAAAGGTTGGTACCGATGGTGGATGGCTGAAGAAACTCTTTCAAATGTGTCCGTTCCTCGAGCACCAAGAACTCGCCCGGCTCCACACGCTGTTTCGGTTGATCGTGATCGCCCCGTGCGAACAGGAAAGTCTCGGGCTTCTGACCCGGAGCTTCCAGCAAGGCCATCAGCATCGGCTCGGGAGGTTTGGTGGTTCGCAACTTGTCGGCTTTGGCGACTTCTTCCTGCACCATTTTTTGAGCCTGGGGATCGTACAAATCGAGTGCCCCTTGAACGTCCGCGCTGGGGTATTTTTTAAAGAGAGCGTTTTGATCGTCTGTCCTCTTGTCGCGCGTCGTGTTCCGCCCAACGCGGGCTTTCTCGCGAATGTCCTCTGGCAATTTGCCGAGTTCCTTCTCAAACACTTTTTCGAGCAACTCCTTCCTCAGCTTGTCAGCGACCTCGTTCTGCTTTCGGGCTTCCGCCTCGATTTCTTCCGCCTTTTTTCGGTCCTGGTCTGTGTACAAGGAAATCAGGCGTTGGTTGGGGGTCTTCCAGTGTTTCCAGTCGTAGGCGGGTTCGAATAGGGCGCGCATGCGATGGTAATCCACATGGGATATAGGGTCGTAACGATGGTCGTGGCATTGCGCGCATCCGGTCGTCAGTCCAAGAAGGGAGGTGGAGACAATCCTTATGGTTTCAGCAACGACCTGGTTTCGGGCGAGATTCTGGTCCGGGACGTCATCGGCCGTCCCATCTGGGGCCATGCGAAGGAAGCCGGTTGCGGTCAACAGTTCAAGGCGCCTTAAGTCGGAAATCGCGGCGGGGGCATTGGCGGCGGACAGTTCCGCCAATTCGTCACCAGCAAGCTGCTCGGTGATAAACCGGTTGATGGGTTTATCCTCGTTGAAAGAGCGGATCACGTAGTCTCGGTAACGCCACGCGTGCGGACGGACGCTATCGGCGTCTGCAAACCCGTTGGAATCGGCGTAGCCGGCAGCATCCAGCCAATGGCGTGCCCAGCGCTCGCCGTAATGCGGTGATTGGAGCAATTGATCGACCAACGTCTCGTAGGCGTCAGGGGCGGAGTTGGCGACGAAGGCATCCACGGCTTCCGGTGAAGGAGGCAACCCCAGCAAGTCAAGATACAGCCTCCTGATCAACGCGGGTTTGGTCGCTTCCGGCGCGCGAGTCAGCTTTTGGTCGCGCAATTTTTCGAGAATAAAGGCATCTACCGGGGATCTTACAGCGTCGCCCTTTCTTGTCTTGGGAACAGCGGGCGACCGAATGGGCTGAAACGCCCAAAACTTCTTCTCCTCCTCTGTGATGTGGAATCCTCTCGCCAGTGAGTCTGGTTCCGGCCGCGAAGTTTTTGCACCCGTCGCAACCCAACGCTCCAGAATCCGTATTTGCTGAGGTAAGAGCTTTTTTTCGCCCTTGGGCATCTGGCCAGAAACGACTCTCTTGATCAAGAGGCTCTCCGCTGGCTTGCCCGGAACCAGGACCCTTCCTTCGTCGGTCTGTTGGAGCATGAAGCGCTTCAGGCGCAGGTCGACGCCACCCTTGGGTTTCTCCGTTTCACCGTGGCAATGAAAGCAGTGGGCTTTGAGGATGGGCCGCACGTCGGTTTCAAAAGTGAGATCTGAACGGGCGGCGGCGGAAGCCTGGGAACCGAGTGCCGCGACACCGAAAAGAAGCCCTGTCAGAATGAAGAATGTCCGCATCAATGAGGCGTGGTGGCCTTTCGAGGATTGATGGTCTGTGTATGGGGTGGCACGCATGGCCTGGCCGCCCAGGGTCCGGTGTTTTCGCCTGAATTCAGCCTGGGAAGATCCTTGTCAGTATTTCGTCTTTCACTTATTGGCTCAAGATCAAACGTGCTGTTTTTTTGCGAAATGCCTTCGTTGGAGCGTAAACATTTAGGGGTTGGATCTGGGAGTCTAGTGAGATGAGGTGGAGCCACGGGTTCCACTCTTTAAAACGAGCGGAGTATTTCGGTTGCCGAAGGGTTTGGGCGCGTCTAAGAATAGTGTTAGATAAACCACACCCTTTTGGGAAGAAGTTATGCTCACATTCACCGGGAAAGGTTCGACGACAACCTGCGATGGTCTTACGCGAAGAGATTTTCTGCAGGTAGGCACACTTGGGGCAGTCGGTCTGACTTGGTCCAAGCTGGCTGCTTTGCAGGCGCAGGGTGCGGCGGCCAAGGGGAGCGATGAACGGTCCGCGATCCTGATCTTCAATCTTGGGGCCCCGAGCCAGTTAGACACGTTCGACATGAAGCCCAATGCGCCCTCGGAGATCCGTGGGCCGTTCAAACCGATTCGCACCAAGGCCGACGGGTTCCAGATCTCGGAGATTCTCCCGTTGCACGCCAAGATCGCAGATCGGTTCTCGTTGGTTCGCTCCTGTTATCACACAGCGGCGGCGGTGCATGACACAGGGCACCAGATGATGCAGACAGGGCGATTGTTCACCGGCGGCATCAACACGCCGCATGTAGGGAGCGCTCTGGAGTTCTTGAAGGGGCGCCGCAACGAACTGCCCGCGCACGTCATCCTTCCGGAGCCCATGGGGAACACGGGTGGAGGGCTGCCACACGGGCAGGACGCGGGATTTCTCGGAAAGACTTTTGACCCGTTCGCTTTGAACGCCGATCCTTCAAAACCGGACTTTAAAGTTCCTGATCTGCTGCCTCCAAAGGAAATTGGTGAAGTTCGGCTGGATCGGCGTCGGAATTTGAGGCAGTTGGTTGACGACACGGTTCGAACATTTGAGGCCAGTGCCGGAGCGCAATTGATGGATTCCAACTTTGAATCCGCTTACCGATTGATGACCAGCACCAAGGCAAGGGACGCGTTTGATTTGTCGAAAGAACCCGCAAAGACCCGGGAGTGGTATGGGATGAATCGCTTTGGCCAGAGTTGTCTGCTGGCGCGGCGGTTGGTGGAAGCAGGAGTACGTTTTGTCACCATCAACACTTTCATCACCGTGTTTGACGAAATCACCTGGGACATTCATGGATCGAAGCCCTTCACATCCATCGCGGGTATGAGAGACATCGTGGCTCCCATGTATGACAAGGCCTATAGCGCGCTCATTCAGGACTTGGAACAGCGCGGGATGCTGTCGAATACCCTAGTCTGCAATTTGGCTGAGTTTGGCAGAACACCGAAAGTTAATCCGGCAGGGGGACGCGATCATTGGCCGAACTGTTGGACCATGTATTTTGCGGGAGGAGGGGTGAAGGGAGGACGCGCGATTGGGAAGAGCGATGACATCGGAGCCTACCCTGTCGAACGACCTGTGAAGCCCAGCGAAATCGTGGCGACGATTTATCACAGTTTGGGTTTGGATCTGGAGACTCACCTTCCGGGTCCCAACTCCCGGCCATTCCCGCTGGTGGACTTTGGGACTCATCCCATCCGGGAGCTGTTTTCTTGAGTTCGAACAGCCCAAATCATCCACGAATGGACGCTCGTGCGCGCGCATGGAACGAGTGTGAATGCCCCGCCACTCAAGAGGGTGCGCTAGATTGCGGGCCCTCGGCGTTGATTCGAGGGCATCGAAATGGTGGCTCACGGGTGAGGAATGGGGTCGGAAACTGGCCCGTTTTTTGTTGGCTTCTGGTATGGCTCGGGTTTTGGAGTCATGGAATCGCGCGTGCGGAGGAGTCCATCTCGATATTTCCGGCTCCGCTGCAGCTTTTTGGTGAAGGGTCGGAGCATCGGTTTTTGTTGCAACGCGTGGTGGATGACCGCGTTCACGCGAGTATTGGGTCGGAGGGGTTGGAGCTGAAATCAAGCAACACGAACGTTTTCAGGGTTGAAACCGGCAGGTTGATGGCGATCGGGGATGGCGTTGCTGCTTTATCAGCCCGGTTAGGCGACTTGGAATGCGCCGTCGAAGTGCGGGTCTCCGGCGTGGGTGGCAGATTAGTCGGGGTATTTCGAAACCAAGTGCAGCCGGTTTTGGCACGGTTCGGCTGCAACAGCGGAGCCTGTCATGGAGCGGCGGCTGGGCAAAACGGATTCAGATTGTCTTTGCGAGGGTATGACGACGAGGGGGATCACGCGGTCTTGACGCGCCAAGCACAGGGAAGGCGGGTATCCATCCGGGAACCGGAACGAAGTTTGATTTTGTTGAAATCGACCGGGGCAGTCCCGCACAAAGGGGGAAAGAAGTTTGGCGATGATTCGCTCGAATACCGTGTGTTGTCTGACTGGATTGCTCAAGGCGCGTCTGGCCCCAAGCAGGATGATCCGAGAATCAATGGCATCGAAGTCTTTCCCGCGCGTGTGTTCCTGGACATGGGGGGACGACAACCTCTCGTGGTAGTGGCAACTTTTTCCGACGGCCATGTGGAGGATGTCACAGCCTGGACCAAATTTACTTCCGCGAATGAGCGGGTCGCCACGGTGGTCGAGGACGGGATGGTTCAGGTTTCAGGGTACGGTGAGGGGGCGGTGACGGCTTGGTA
>CANLCA010000301.1 GCA_947487925.1 Verrucomicrobiales bacterium
ATGAAACAAAAACGGTGTCGCCGGAAACCACAGGCGTCGAAGCTGCCGGCCCTGGAAGTTCCGCGCTCCAAGCAACGTTCTCGGTCTTCGACCAGGTTGCTGGAATGGCCTTCTCGTCAGAGCTTCCATTGAAGTAGGGGCCACGCCACTGAGGCCAATCGGCACCCATCGCAGAGGCCGTCAAAAGGCCCATGAGGCAAGGGAAAATCAAGGCTTTCATGGGAGCTAAGTAAACGCCCGAGCCCAGAAAGTCAATCGGCCTGAAAACTCACCGAGACCACAGACCGATAAACAGCGGGTTCTCTATCAGGAATTCACCTGGAATCGGAGATTGAACCACTCCTCCCTCACCCGGTAAAGCGCGGCCCAATGACTCGGCCTATATTCAACCCGTGGCGGCAGACTTCCTTCAACGAACTGACGGTCCCGGGGATTCCCGAGGTTGCGCGACGAGCCGGATCGACAACTCAAGCCAGGGCCTCCTGACTCGCGAACTGTCTCGCACGTGTCATCATCCGCGTCTCCCAAGCCGGATCCCAGAATTGGAACATCAGCCGAAACCCCTATTCTGCATGATAGCCGCGCCACATCCACACGAGGGTGTCGGCGAGGGTTTGTTCGAAAACGCGACGGTCGCAGTGGCCGGTGGCACGGCTGAACACGTAGCGATAGTTGTAGCCCTTGGCCTTCAAAGCCGCCGCCGTTCGCTCGTTGGCCATCACCCAGTTGTGGTGGGTCTCCTCTGCGTCTTTCGCACGCAGATCGTTTTCAGAGACATGTGTGAAGATGCGAAGTGGCTTCTTCTCGCCCTTCTCGATGAGCTTCATGCCGGAGTGGTATTCCCAAGCCCCCGCGGGAAACTTGGCCTCCTCCGGGGCGTCATCGTCTTGTTGATCCACGAAAGTGCCCGAGTAGGTGATCAGGCGGCGAAAGAGGTCAGGACGAAACCAACCCATCGTCAAGGCCGCGGCCCCCCCAGAACTGCAGCCCATGGCGGCGCGTCCCCAAGGGTTGTCCGTGAAAGCCATGCGGGGATACGCCGACTTAATCTCCGGATGGTTCAGCACGGCCGGCAATACTTCGTCGTTGATGAAACGTGCGGTGCGATCTGACAAGGTGTCATATTCCAGACCGCGCTGACTGTTCTTGCCATCGTTTCCGCCGTTTTCCACCGCGATGACGATGAACGCTGGCAGCTTGCGATTGGGATCCTTTGAAATCGTCAAGTTATCCAATCCACGCCGCAATAGCTCGAGCTGACTCGGGCCGTCATGTGTGACGAGAATCGGCGCCTTGGTGCCGTCTCGGTAGGCGGCTGGCACGTAAACAAATATCCGCCGCTCCGTCCTCACCGGCTTCTTGGAGGGTTCAAGCGTTGCATCGTCACCGCGAAAAATTTTGCTGTCGGCCAGGCGCATCGAGAACTCAAAGGACTTGCCCTTCGGATTGCCCCGATCAGTGAGATCGGGATCGATCATGTAGTTGGGTCCAACCACCTGATTCCCGTCGCCATCGGTGCCAGGATTTTCCGTGTACACACCGGCGGCGCTTCCGGTATAGGGCAGCGATCCGACGAGGCTGAGGGTCAAACAACAGAGCGAGAGCGCTGGGAGGAAGCGTGTGATGGGCATGAGTCAGTGTTCGAACAAGTGCCATTCGGGTTCAAGCCCAAAATCAAAGCGCCCACGCGCGATGGGTGTGGGAAGAAATTATTGAAGCACTTGAGGGGTCGCGGGTGTGTTGATTGGACCCCACCCAATTGGGCGGGAATCTCGGGCCAAATTAGGCGAAACGGGATAGGCGATTCAGTCCCCTGTCGAACCCACAGTTGTCGCGGGCGAAGCTCCAAGCGGTCCTGGCGATAAAGTCGTTCCAGGTCTCTCGCTTGACGCGTTAAGAATCTCCCTCGTTCCTCGTCAAACGTCTCCCATCCAGGCCATTGTCAATCTTCACTCCGCTCCATGGGCGCACACCTAAAAACGGTAGTTGAACCACTCATTTCATTTTCGCTGAGTGACACTCATGGTGAAGAAGCTACGCTGACTGAGCACCTCACCCATACAGTGAACCGGCGTTAAGATCGTTATTTTTCACATCTTGTTGTATGAGTGATGATTAGCGAAAATTAGTGGTTTCTCAGCTGCTTTTTCCATGTTTAAAGATCAGGCTTCACGGATCGCACTCCTCAAAACCTGGACGGCGCAGTACTTGTAGCTGGGCTGGCGCGAGTGAGGGTCGACGACCTGGAGTGTGAGTTGGTTGGTTTCCCGGAAATGCATGGGCATAAACAACTGGCCTCGCTGCACGGAGGAAGTGACAAGGGCGGTGGCGAAAACGGTGGCGCGACGGGATGCTAACTGGACTTTCAGGCCGCTTTGAATGCCCAGTGCAGAAGCGTCGAGCGGATTGATTTCAACGTAGACCGAGTCCGGGCTCAACCGCCGAAGCATATCCGATTTCGAGGTGCGCGTGAGGGTATGCCATTGGGCGCTAGTCCCGCGACCTGTGAGCAGGATGAAAGGGAATTCGGGGCTCGGGGTTTCAGGCGGAGGCGTGGGATTGTCGAAGACAAATTGCGCCCGACCATCGTCGTGGTAGAAATTGAAATCCTCAAACAGCCTACGTTCGACCGCTGGCCGCGGCGAAGAAGTGTCGGGGCTGGCCGCATGATCGGGCCATGGCCATTGGATCCCACCGCAGGCGTCGAGCATTTCATAACTCTGGATCCCGGTGAAGTCACAGGGGAGATCCCGGGATAATTCCTTGAGCAATTCGAACGCCGCTTCAGGTGAGGACCATCGGTGGCGCCACGGGCCCACGTTCCAGGCTTCGGCAATGATTTGGAAGATGCGAAAATCGCTCAGGGCCTGTCCGGGCGCTCTTCTAATTTGTTTTACGAGACCGAGGCGCCGTTCTGAATTGATGAGAGTGCCTTCCTTTTCTCCCCACCCGGCAGCCGGCAAGAGCAGGTGCGCAAAAGCCGCCGTTTCCGTCGTGGAATACAGGTCCTGCACAACAAGGAACTCGAGTTTTTTTAACGCCTCCAGTGCCGATTCCTGTTGGATCCAAGAATGAGCCGAGTTGGTGGCCACAACCCAGAGCCCTTTGATGCTTCCGTCATGGATTCCATCGATGATTTGGTCGTAGGCAAACCCTTTCTTCTCGGGAATGGCGGCGGCGGGCAATCCGAGTATCCCGGCTACTTTGTCGCGATGCGCCGCATCGGCGAAATCGCGCCCTCCCAGGAGGCTGGTGGCATTCGCGAACAGCCGGGAGCCCATGGCGTTGCACTGGCCGGTGATGCTGTTGGCGCCGGTTCCAGGCTTCCCAATGTTCCCCGTGAGAAGCGCCAGATTGATGAGGGCCTGCGCCGTTCTCGTGGACTCATGGCCCTGATTGACGCCCATGGTCCACCAGAAGCTGACCCTTTTTCCTGAGGCGATGGCGTTGATAAACTGCTCAAAATCTGCTCTCTCAAGCCCGGTATGCTTCAGGACCATTTCCTCGGTAAAACTTTGCGCGAAGGCCGCGAACTGATCGAATCCCGCAGTGTGATCCCGGATGAAGCCACTGTCCACAGCATCACGGGCAAGCAGCGCCCGGGCGGTGCCATACAACAAGACGAGGTCAGATTTTGGCAGTATCGGCAGATGCATCGTGGCATTCATCGCGGTCTCCGTTTTGCGGGGATCCACCACGATGATCAGGGGGGCTTTTTCGTTCCTGAGCACGCGCTGCCAGAGTATGGGATGAGCAACGCAAACGTTCGATCCCACGAAAACAAGAACGTCCGATTGCTCGAAATCGGAATAGCAGAACGGGGGCGCGTCGAAGCCGAAGCTCTGTTTGTAAGCGACGTGGGACGTCGCCATGCATTGGCGGGTGTTGGAGTCGTAGTGGGTTCCCCGCATGCCGAAACGGAACAAGCAGCCGAGCAAGGCCATTTCCTCGGTGGTCATTTGCCCAGTGCTCAGGCAAGCGATGCTTTCCGTTCCCCACCGTGCTTGGATTCCCTTAAAAACGCTGGCAAACTGGGCGGCGGCCTTACTCCAAGAAACGGGTGTTAACTGGCCCGATCGATCCCGGACGAGCGGGGTGCTCATCCGGTCAGAAGCGGCGAGCGGGGCCAAGGATTCCCAACCCTTGGGACAAGCCATTCCCAGGTTGACCGGGTATTGAGCAGCGGGCGTGAGATGGATCGCCTCACCGTCTCGCATGTGCGCTGTCAACCCGCATCCAGTCGAGCAAAACCCACACACGAGGGTCGTTGTCGAATCCGTTTCGAACCGCTGTGGCATCATACCCAGACCGAACTTCGACGGGGTTTGGATCAGGTCCGCTGTTTGCGGGCCATGTCGGTTCAGAAGGAAAGAAGGTAGGAGATTATGACTCAAATGTTTCCAGGCATTTTGAAGGTGGTCATGGTGCGGAAAAAAAGCGAACGCTCGATGCATTCACCCGCCACCATAAACATCACCGCGACCACTGCGGCGATCGGTGCGGAGGCGGGGTTCACGACACAGAACAGGGGCAGCACCACGCCGCCGAGCCAGCCACAGGCCATCCTGGATCTGAACCAGCCGCCGAGGCTGTCCTCCAACAGCCGTCCAGAGCGCTCCAACTGCCATGAAGGAGAGCCGACTCCATGCCACTCGCCAGGGACACCCTGGTCCTTTTCCATGGGGAGAGAGGAAAGACGTTCGACCATGACTTTGAGCAATTGAAATGTCACCACGAAGGCGGCCAAAAACACTTCCCTGCGATCCGTAAATACTCCAAGAGCCCAGTGACAACCTGTCCCCAAAACCAGAGTTGTTCCAAAGAATTTGCTGAAGGTTCGCCAACTTTTCCACGAGACACGATTTGTGTCGTGATAGAGCATGGAAGAGCAGGCAACTGAAAGGACTCGCGCCACGGCGATCAGAAACGCGATGGGGACCCTCATGGACGAGAACCAAGCAGGATGAAACCAGTTCA
>CANLCA010000302.1 GCA_947487925.1 Verrucomicrobiales bacterium
ACAAGATCGTCTTCGCCCCCTCGCTCCAGCTGCTTGCAGGTGGCGAGGCCGACCTGCTCAAACTCTACGTCCAAAATGGGGGCACACTCGTCTCCACTTTCAACACGGGCCTTGTCGATGAACACCATATCGCTCCCGATTCCGGGTTCCCCCATGACATGACCGACCTTTTCGGGTTGGAGGTCCCCGAGTTTGACGCCCTACCGCCGACCCAGGAAAACCACCTCGCCTTCAAAGGCACATTTCCGGCCACCCACATGCACCCGGCAAGATTATGGTGCGATCTGATCGAGCCCAAAGGATGCCAGGTCATTGCTACCTACTCGACAGACTTTTACGCGGGCGTTCCCGCCATGACGATCAATAACTATGGGTTGGGAAAGGCCATCTACATTGGAACCATGAGCCACCAGCATTTCTACTACGACCTCGTCGGATGGCTGAGAGACCTTTGCAATCTCTTTCCATTGCTCAAGGTCCCTGACACCGTGGAGGTTGGCATGCGCGAAAAAGAAGGCTCCAAAATCTATTTCCTGTTGAACCACCAGAACTCCCCGGTGCGAATCACATTCTTCAAACCGATGCATGATTTCCTAACGGGCAACACCTTCTCGGGCAACTACGATCTCGCACCACATGGAGTGTTGGTCCTCGACGAAAACCAGGGGAGCGCGAAATAACAGGCCCGGAAAATGAGCCCGACGCCTTCGTGGTGGGAACGCCCTCCCCTAGCCGCAAGCCTTACCTATTCGCCGCGCGAACTCGCCCTCGCCGAATGGCGGCACGTCAACCTTGTCCCACTTGAAAAAGAACAAGAATCCAAGGCCCGCGGAGCGGCTGATCTGGTCCCAAAGGTCCTCCAAACCCTTGGCATTGATCGGCGGCAGTCCGAGGCTGAAATCGCCCGTGTCTGGAACAACCTGATTGACCCAACCGTGGCTGCTCATGCCCAACCAACAGGCATCGCCAAAGGCACTCTTTTCGTCACCGTAGACAGCCACGTTTGGCTCGACGAAATCATCCGGTTCCGGCGGCGAGAAATCCTGCAACGGCTCCAGCACAGTTTCGGTAAGGAAATGGTGAAAAAAATCTCATTTCGTGTCGGCTGAAGCAACGACGCATCCGGCAATCTCAAATTTCAAATCTGAAATCTCAAATGCGACGCCCACGTCGCCCTTTTCCTAGGCGAAGCGAGTTCCCAACGACCATCAGATCTGACAACCCCATGGTGGCGGCGCATATCAGTGGGTTCAAGAACCCCAAAGCGGCCAGAGGCACCGCAGCGGCATTGTAAAAAAACGCCCAGAACAAATTCTGACGAACCACCCGAAGTGTTGCCCGCGCCAGCTGCAACACTTCGGGCAAAACAGAAATATCACTGCGCAAAAGCAGAATATCAGCGGATTCGCGTGCGATGTCACTCGCCCGTGTGACGGCGATACCTAGATTCGATTGCTGCAACGCCGGCGCATCGTTGATTCCATCCCCCACAAACGCCACGCGCTCCCCACGACTCTGAAGTTGTTGAATCAGGCCCACTTTTCCTTCAGGCCGGGTAGAGGCAAAAACTCTGTCCTCGGGAATGCCACATTGCCGGGCTATCGCCTTTGCCGTCGACTCGTGGTCGCCGGTCACCAGAAATAGACGCATCCCAACGCCTTGAAGGTGGGTCACGACATCCTTCGCTGAAGGCTTGAGTTGGTCCGCGAACGCAAAGGCTCCCAGCACATCGCCTCCCATGGACAGGCAGATCACACTGGACCCACGATCCATCCATTCAACCATAAAGCTCCTGGCGGGGCTCAGGTCAACACCCTGTTCCGCCAGCCACGATGACGAACCCAAACGGATCCTCCCCGGATTGGTCTCATTCTCCAAACAGGCCTCGATGCCTGAGCCTCGAACCTCCAACCAATCCAAAAGCAAAACCCGCTCTCGACTTATGTCCGAAATCGCGCGGCTCAGCGGATGGTCCGAGTAAGACGCCATGGAGCACGCCAGCCCCTCCACCGTGAGCCCCGAAGGCAAGGACACGCCGCTTTCCCATTTTCCCGCCACTTTCATAACCCCCTCAGTGAGTGTCCCCGTCTTGTCGAACAAAACCGAAGTGATGCTGCCGGCCTTCTCGAGGGCAATCCCATCTCGAATCAAAACCCCAATGCGCGCCGCCTCGTTCGCCGCAACCATGATCGCCACCGGGGTCGCTAATCCCATCGCGCAAGGACACGCGACAATCAACACCGAAGCGGCCACGACGATGCCCGACGCGATGGGCGTTTCTAGGTCCATGCCATGCCACAGGAAGCGGCTCAAAAACTCGTGAGTAGAGACCGCTGAGCCCGGCATAAGCATCCACCACAAACCCGCCAGCAGGGCGATCACGATCACGACGGGAACAAACACATTGCTCACCTGATCTCCGAGGCGTTGAATGTTCGCCCGGCTGCTTTGGGCTCGACCAACCGCCTCCACGATGCGCGCCAGCGCCGACCTTTCCGCCGCCTCCGTCACTTGGGCCTCCAACCGGCCGTCCACATTGAGTGTTCCCGCATAAATGGAGGCGCCCGCTTTTTTCTCCACTGGCAACGGCTCGCCTGTAAGCATCGCTTCATTCACCGACGATTTCCCCTTGATCACCTCCGCATCCGCGGGAACCTGGTCTCCAGGTTTGACTACGATGAGATCTCCCACCTGCAAAGATTTGGCGGAAACAATCTGCTCGTCCCCAGTTCCGGCGACCAATCGTGCACTCTGTGGCGCAAGGGCCAGGAGATCGCGCACCGCACTCCCTGCTCGGGCACTCATCCTCGACTCCAACCAATGTCCGACGCTAATAAGTGCGATAATACCACAGGCTTCCATGAAAAACAGATGCCCGGAACGGCCGGAAAACAGCACCCAAACGCTGTAGAAAAATGCGGCACTGGAACCGAGCGCAACCAGTGTGTCCATATTCGATCGCCCAGCTCTTGCTTGAGCCCATGCCCCCTTATAAAACCGTGCCCCGCAAAAGCCTTGCACGGGGAGAGCCAATACAAAGTTTCCCCAGCGCAATAGGTGGTTTTCACGACCGTGGAAAACCCAACCGAGGAGCATCAAAACAATCGTGACAGAACCGGCAATCACCACGTTCAAAAACCAATCACGCAGCAGCCGTTGCCCGAAGGAAAGCTCCTTCGCGACCTCCGTGGACGCCAGCCTGGCGGGATACCCGGAAGACTCAAGTTTCGTCAAGAGACCGGCCAGATCAGGATTACCCAAGATGGCCGAATCCCAAGAAACGGTGACCCGTCCCATCGCCAGTTCTACCTGATGAGAAGACACACCGGGGTGACTGCGTAGAACATCGCTCACTTTCTGGACGCAATGGTTGCAGTTCATCCCGCTGACATCGAGAACGCAGTCTTTGGGAGCTAGGGTGGGCACAATTAAAAAACTTGATCCGCAGGGGACCGCTACGGACAGGAACACCTTACACCAACCAGAGTTGTTCTGAATCAAAAAATCCTCACCAAAAGAATTCTTGCAAAGGAATCTGCTGACCTTATCGTAAATCCATCTGCTGGTTTCGGTGCGAGCGTAGCTCAGTCTGGTAGAGCATCACCTTGCCAAGGTGAACGTCGAGGGTTCGAATCCCTTCGCTCGCTCCATTTTTCTGCCCACGCCACCCTGCGACAAAGTGCGACGAACCCCGTCAAACATTGGGGATTCTTTCACTTTCACCCCGGCGGCCAAAACGACAGGTTGCGACAGCTTTTGCCCTCCCGCGCCTGAAATCTGTGCGTACCCGTGTGTATACCCCAACCGGGGCAAATCCTTGATCGCTTCGTAAACCGGCAACTGCGTCTCGTCCGTGTAAACCTTCGAGGTCAACTTGATGTCACTGTGACGCATCAGTTTCATGGCAATCCGCTGAGAGATCCCGTTCCGTTGGAGAAACGTGGCCCAGGTGTAACGTAACGCGTGGAAATCGGCGTAGCGGCCATCCTCGTCACGGTAGGCAATGCCGTTGCGTTCCGCGTCGACTTTCAACCGGGAGGCCCGAGGGATGCCATTGGGAAAAACCAGATCGGAGGGCGCAAAGGTTTCAGGTTGATGCGACCGCAGGGCGTCAACGATCTCCGGAACAAGGCAAACTCTTTCCTCTTTCTTGTTCTTGGCCGTGGCCTCGCGCACGACCACAAACGGCGGGACCGCATCCAAATGCACGTCGCCCCAGGTCAGTTGACGCAATTCCTCCTGACGCAGGCCCGTGCGCGCCGCCGCGAAGTAAATGATTCCACGAGGACCTGAACCGTTGAGAAGCTTGAGCAATTCCGCATCCAAAAAGGCGCGCCGCACCCGCCGCCGCTGACCGCGCTCATCGACTTTGGGAACGAACTTCAGCGGGTTGGTCTTGATTCTTCCGACGCGCTCCATCCAGTTGAGAAAGGAAACCATCCCCTGCTGGTAATGGTTCAGCGTGCGCGCGGAATCATCCCGCTGGCTGCGCCAGGCCACGAAAGAATCCTGTGTGACGTTGACGGCAAGCTTCCAATGGCAATCGCCCAGCAAGCGAAGGACTCGCCCTTTCAGCAAACGACCGCCGCGCCCTCCGCGCCCCACCCGGTTGCGTTTCTCCAAGTCGGCCATGTAGTCGTCCAGGTGCGCGGTCAATGGCTTCCTAGCCGCGTCGCGAACTATCCGAGGCTCAAGGATGCCCGATTCCTCGCGCTCGCGCTCATGGATGAATTCCTGGGCTTTCTTGTGGGCAACCTGCTTGTCTGTCACGCCGAGCGAAGCCCACTTGTCCGTGGGCATATCCCCAATCCGATAGCGCAAATAGTAGTTGCGCGTTTCATGGACCTTATCCCCTCGCCGAAAACGTCGCTTTTGAACGTTGAGAATCACGCCGCACCTCCATTCATGATCGCCTCCACTTCATTCCATCGAAACCGGATGCTTCCCAGGACTCGAACACGCGTCAGTTTCCCC
>CANLCA010000303.1 GCA_947487925.1 Verrucomicrobiales bacterium
AGAGGCAAGTTATTCTACCGGTTGATCCAGCAATCTGTCCAAGTCGAGCCTTCCCCCTACAAAAAAATGGTCGGCGGTAGGCCGTTGCCCGACTCCCTACCACAACAGGTTGGGGGTACTGTCGTCAATTGAATAGCCCTGTCAAACGAAACTCGTTTGATGGGACTTATGATCAGTATCCCACCACCGTGGAAGCGGCCAACACCAAGCTGGTTCAATTGAACTGGGTTTGTTCCCGCCAACTTTTTGGCACCCGAGCTAACACCGAGAGCGTGCAGTCCGCCAAGATCGTGATTCGCAGACAATAATTGAAGACAAGCCACAGGAGCCTTTCCATGAACATACCCAACTACTCATCAAAGAAGAACTGCGGAGGCAGCGCCCTGATCGCCACCATCGTCATCACGGGCGTCATTGGGTTCAGCCTCGCGGGTTATCTGGATTATTCCAAAAGCCAAAACCGCTCGGTGATGCGCTCGCTGGCGTGGAACTCGACCATCGCCGTCCTGGAAGCGGGCATGGAGGAGGCCCTCGCGCAAATCAACGTCACGGTCCTAGGCACTGAGGACGAACGAGAACGCTACCGTCGCAACGGCTGGGAAGTTGATCGGTCAGATGCGGTGTACAGGAAAACTCGCACGCTCGCGGAAGGATACTACGAAGTGGAGTTTACCAAAGCCCAGCCGCCCACGATCACCGCTACCGGCTACGCAAAGGTCCCCCTCACCAGCGACTCCATTCTGAAGCGCACGGTTGTCTGCACCACGATTCGGGACGGTCTTTTCACCAAAGGAATGGTGGCCAAGGGTGTGATCGATATGAATGGCAACAACGTCCAATCGGACAGCTTCGATTCCGAAACCGCGCCTGGCGGAGTCTATTCGGCAGGAGCCGCGAAGAACAACGGGGACATAGCGACGAACGCCGGTGTGGCCAACGGCCTTAACGTGGGCCAAGCCGATGTCTACGGGCATGGGGCGACAGGCCCCGGAGGGAGCATCGCAGTGGGCGCCAACGGCGGGGTTGGAGAAAAGGCATGGGTCCTCGCCAACCAAGGAAAAATGCAGCCGGGCTGGACATCCAGCGACATGAACGTTTCGTTCCCCGACGTTTCAGCACCGTTTTCTGGAGGGTATTCGACACCCGCCGCAGGCACCGTTGACGGGGTCGACTACGCTTTCGTGCTGAACAGCGGACAATACCAACTTTCCAGCGTTAGTCTGTCGGGATCCAAAGGCATCTACGTAGGGGGGAACGCCAAACTCTATGTAACGGGTGACTTCTCGATGTCGGGTATGTCCCAGATCGTCATCGGCAGCAGCGCCACCCTGAATCTTTACGTGGGAGGCGCGAACACCAGCATCGGCGGGAATGGCATTGCTAATGTTTCACAGAAAGCCTGCAGCTTCGCCTACTGGGGCCTTCCCACGAACACCAGCCTCAAGTTCAGTGGCAACGGGACTTTCATAGGGACCATCTACGCTCCTAACGCCGCTTTCACTCTGGGTGGTGGTGGCAATAACACGCAGGATTTTATCGGCTCAAGCGTCACGGGCTCCGTGACGATGAACGGCAAATTCAATTTCCATTACGACGAACTCCTTGGCAGAATCGGCGCATCGAGAGGGTTCGTCGTCAGTTCCTGGAACGAGATTTGAACCGCACCACTTCTGTGGGGTGTAAAGAACCGCAGAGCTGCGGAGCCGCAACCCAATTTTACCACGGATGGCACGGATAGGGATTAAGCCAGAAATTCTTATTCCCATCCGTGGTATCCGTGTCATCCGTGGTAAAACTTCCTCGCAAAAATGGAAGACTCTTTCTTCTAGTGGTACGGAGGCCGGAGACGCAGAAGCAAGGAGTCAAACCGCGGAATGGAACCGAAAGGGGACCGAATGTTCCCTTACCCCTCTTCCCTTCTCCATTTTGAGCAGCGATCGACGCATCATCCTAAGAACGGAAATTGAACCACTAATCTTCGCTAATAGACACTCATGGTGAGGAAGTTACGCTGACTGAACACCCCGCCAATAAAGTGGAGCCGCCGCCCTGTTAGTTACATCCACATCTTGTTGTATTAGTGATGATTAGCGAGGATTAGTGGTTTCTCAGCTGCTTTTTCCAGGATCATGGAGTCTTCCGATAAACAGCATGCCGGGTCTGGATCCCGCGGGCATGGAAGGTGCGCTCAAAATCGGTCACGAACTTGGCCAGTTCCTCCGGGGTTTCCTCCGATTGAAATAAGGGGCTTCGTCCAAAACACTCGAGCATCTGTTCAAAGTAATCCGCGTCGTCGGTTCTGAGATACACGGTCCCCTGAGCCTCAAGAGCCTGGGCTGCAATCTCTGGAAAACGTTCGTTCACGAGCCGGTTCTTCCGGTGCCGCCGCTTCGGCCAGGGATCGGGAAAGTAAATATGCACCGCCCGGGCTGCGTCCTTCGGAACCATGAACTCCAAGAAATAAGATGCCTCGATGCGCAGGCAGCAAACGTTGCTGAGCCCTGCGCGACGCGCCTTCTTATCGAGTTTTCGCAAACGCCCGAGCAATCGTTCCACACCGATGAAATTCACCCCGGGCTGGGCCGCGGCGTAAGCCGCGAGAAAAGAACCATCGCCGCTGCCCAGCTCCAATTCGAGCGGTTGAGCCTGGGGAAACAGGGTGTCCAGCCGCAACGTCTCAAAATAGTTGTCCGGTAGGTGGATCAAACTCGTCGGAATCGATGTCGCAGTCGGCAGTGTCATGGGAAGAAAACACCTCCAAATTTCAGACGTGAATCGTGGCCAGGAACCAAGGCGGTCGGAGCGCGGCCTCCAGGCTGCGATGGAAGAATCAGTGGTGGTCTGACTGACTCACGTTCCGGCAGCCTAAAGGCCGCGCTCCCAGGGTGGTTCATGGAAAGAAAACAGCTCCAAATGTGAGACGTGAATCGAGGCCATGAACCGGAGGGATGAGCTACGCGAGTCCCTGGCATTTCAGTGGCGGTGGTCGATCCAGGGCCTCTCGGAGCTCGGCCCTCCGAAAGGAACAAACGGTTCATGAAGAGATGCGAAATCATTCGAGACTGCGGACGATGAAGCTCGAAAACTCGGCGTGCAAATGCGGTGGGATGCGAGCTTTAAACCGCGCCTTCTCACCTCCGTAATCACGTTCGACGACCTGCGCCACGACGTGGAGCCGGGCCATGGTTTCCGAAGCTTCGTGCGGGATCTCCAGTTCCACAAACTCGCGCACAGGGCGGAGCATCGTCCCAAGTTCCGACATCAAATCAGGCAGGCCTTCGCCGGTCTTGGCGGAGATCGACACCGCCTTCTCGAAACGTTCCCTGAGAAGACCCAGGAACGACTGGGGCAAGAGGTCGGTTTTGTTGAAAACCATCAACGTTGGCTTACCTCCCGCGCCGATCTCCTCCAAAACCGCGTTCACCGCCGTGATATGGTCCGTGGCATTCGGGTGCGAGACATCCACCACATGCACCAGCAAGTCAGCTTCCACCAATTCCTCGAGAGTGGCCTTGAACGCCTCGACCAGGCCATGGGGCAACTTCCTGATGAAACCCACGGTGTCCGTCAGCAGCACATTCTGGTTGGTGGGCAACCGAAGCCGGCGCGTGGTGGGATCCAGCGTGGCGAACAGCTTGTCTTCGGCGAGCAAACTGGCGCCGGTCAGAGCGTTCAGCAGGGTTGATTTACCGGCGTTCGTGTAGCCTACAATTGAAGCCAGAGGCCACTGATGGCGCTGACGCCCCTGCCTCTGAGTCAACCGTTGCCGGCGCACATCCAGCAGATCACGCTCAATTCGTTCGATGCGCTCCTGCACCTTCCGGCGATCCGCTTCCAGCTGCGTCTCGCCGTCGCCCCGCATGCCGATGCCGCCCTTCTGCCTCGAAAGATGCGCCCAAAAACCCGTCAGCCGGGGCAGTAGATGCCTCAACTGTGCGAGTTCGACCTGCATCTTGCCCTCGCGCGTTCGGGCGCGCCGGGCGAAGATGTCAAGGATCAGCGAGGTGCGGTCAAGAATCTTACATTCAAAGATCTTTTCCAGGTTGCGCCCCTGCGCCGAGCTGAGTTCGTCATCGAAAACCACCGTGTCCGCGTCCAAACCACGGCAGAGTCCGGCGATCTCCGAGGCCTTGCCGCTGCCGATGAACGTCCCGGCGATGGGGGCCTCCAGCTTTTGCGTGGCCGTGCCGACAACCTGACCTCCTGCTGTGTCGACCAACTCCGCGAGTTCGGCCATGGAATCCTTCACATCCCAGGAGGAACGTGCTTTCAATTCCAATCCAACCAAAAACACTTTTTCTGTCCGCCTATTGGCGGTGGTGACAAGAGCCTTCAAGTTTGCTTAATGATTCTGCTGACGACGTCGGACTCCCAACCCTACAACAGTCTTCGCCAATGCGCAGCAAAATGCTGCGGACGATCGAAGTGAGGAATTTGAGTGGGCGGGAGGAACGGCTTTCACGTGCAGAGCAGGGTGGGATGGTGCGCTGCGCCGTCCGCGCCGCATTCGGCGGGGAAGGCAGCATGATTGACGCGATTCGAGAGTTCTGTAAAGTTGTGGTATGTCGCTGGACCAACTGAAGAGTCAGGTTACTCATCTCGCGCCTCAAGAACAGCGGGAGTTGATCGCGTACATGCACTCCCTGCAAACAGAGCGAGACGATGGATTCAAGAGGCAGCTCGCACAAAAGATTGATGATTCCGATCCGGTTCATTGGGTAGAATTGAACCAACTCCGGCAGAGGCTCTCTGAGTAGAGATCCCCATGGAGTATCGCCTGCTGATCGACCTTGATGTAGTGGAGATGGTTGAGAGGCTGCCTAAGCGCATGAGGGAGAATCTATTGACGCATTTGCAGCGAATTCGGGATTTCCCTTCCCGTTACGCGGATTACCACGAGCACGACGCGATTGGACGTCGAGTGGAGATTTCGGTTTGCGGGCCGTTTGCTATCCATTA
>CANLCA010000304.1 GCA_947487925.1 Verrucomicrobiales bacterium
CGGCCACCGCAGCCGCTCCAAATACTCACGGCACGCCTCGTCCGTCGCAAAACGCCCGTCGAAGTCCAGTTCGTCCAGTGGATAATCTTCATCCATGACCCAAACCACTACCGGTTGGGGGTACTGTCGTCAATTGAATAGCCCGGTTGGATAATTAATAAGAAAACCGCGAAAAATGCCGTTGTTATGCGACGGTCGGTTGACAAGAAAGTTTGTTTCCTGTGAATCGGGGAACTCAACCCGATGTGATTCGATTCTGTGGTTCTCTGAGAATGGAGACAGAGCATGGCGGGTTGTGCTTACATTCCACAAAGACCGCTCTCGGTCCGCCACCGATCACCGGGTCAGGTAGCTAGAGGGATGTGGTCTCAAAAACCGACACCTCAGGCGTGTTAGCGCCCCTCCGTAATGGCAGACGGAAGGCCATTTTCCCACCGTTTTGGAGAATTCCAAGGCCTTTGTGAGAGTTCGTCATCGTCGCGGGTCGCACAGCCCACGAGGGCCACTGAGACAAAGCACAGCAAGAAAAACCAAGTGACGCGAATGGAGAGGTTTTTCATGCGCAGATTTAATTTAACACGAGCCCACCGAGGAGACACACACAATCCGGTTCACAAGTGGGGCCATGGAGAAGTAACCTTTTGTGCTAATAAAGAACTTGGTCGCCCTCCTGGACATCCGCCTGTTTCCAATCAGCCATGACGTTGGCGACACTTCTGTTAGCTTGGACGTTTGTCACCTGAACCTTGGCCACCAGTTTGCCGTTCCGGTTGACCATGAGCTCTCCGTATTCCATCACACCCTGATTGCTGCCGATGTCCAGGACGACAAATTCCCATTTGTTGTCCACGGCGACGATTTTACCCTTCAGACCAGCGGGCAGTTCAACCTTCACGGCGTCGCCTTTATATCGACTTAATTCACCGGCTAATTGACGGTTATTGCGGATCAAAACTTTCTTCTCATCTTCCACCGCGTCACGTTCTTCGGTGGCTTTTTTGGCGGCTATCTGGATGGATTTTATTTGATCCGGTGTGACTCCAAGAGTTTGCCATTGAGCTAGTTCTCGTTGGGTCTCGATTTTGTCTGCCGTAGTTTTTTGCAGGTTCGCGAAGAGGGTGTTCGCCCGTTTTTCCTGTTCGGCGAGACTTGCAGTCTTGGTTTCCAGTTCCGTTTTTGTGGCGGTGAGTTCCTGGGTTGCTTTGTCAGCACTCTCCTTGGCAGTCTTGGCCTCGGACTTCGACTTGGAAGCTGCCTGGTTGGCGGCATCTCTTTGAGTGGCGTTCTCATCGCGCTCGCCGGTGAGTGTTTTGATCTTTTCCACAACCCGGAACTGGCCGATCGCGAGAGCTCCGAGGCCGGCGAGGATGGACAGGATCAAACAGATACGTAGCATGATTTAAAAAGCACTTAAGGGTTTTGAACTTCCTTTTAGACTAAACAGCGGTCGCCTGAGTGTCAACGATTGGGTTGGCGCTTTCTTGGAGCCCCCGCGCAATCGAGGCTCGCATTCTTCTCACGGCAGCTTTCAAGCTGTGTTGTCCGAACAACGCGGTACCACTGACGAAGGTGTCGGCTCCCGCCAACGCACACTCTACCGCCCGTTCTACTGTAATCCCACCATCCACTTCGATGCGAAAGTTGGGTTTTGACATCTTCCCTCTCCACCGGTGTAGCTGCTGGATTTTTGTCAAAGTCTCGGCGATGAAAGGTTGCCCTCCGAACCCTGGGTTGACGGTCATCACCAGAAGTGTGTCGATACGATCCAGGTAAGGGCGCACATGCTCGAGCGAAGTCGGAGGATTGATGGCCAGACCCACTTTGATCCCCAAGGATTTGATCTTCCATATCAACCCCTCCACGAGATCGTCTAGTTCCACGTGAATGGTTAACTGGTCCGCTCCTGCGTCGGCAAAGGGCTGGAGCAACAGTTCGGGGCTTGAGCACATGAGGTGGACATCCAAGAAGACGGCCGTCGCGGCTCGAACGGTTTTCACCATGTTGGGGCCAAAAGAGATGTTTGGCACAAAATGACCATCCATAATGTCAAGATGGAGCCACTCCGCGCCGGAGTTAGACGCGCGCTTTGCTTCCTGCGCAATCCTTCCGAAATTGGCTGCGAGCAGCGATGGAGCGATAATGATCGGCGGGATTGAACTCACCGTTGTTTGCATTGAAGGGGCCAGGATTATCGAGTGCCGGAACCACGAACAGGCGATGAGGGCGTCTAGGAAGCTTTGGTCCCGAGGCGTTATGCCGGAGCGGGGCTTGGGGTGCCGATGGCGGCGTCCAACTTGGGGGGCGCGGACAAGGTAGTCTCAGCGGAAATGGCGGCCCCGGAACCCTTTTGAGGGGGGGGGCGGGGCTCTGGAGGAGGCGGGGTGAACTGGCCAGTTCTGATGATTTCCTCGACCTGACTCCCTTGCAGCGTTTCAATTTCCAGGAGTGTCGTCGCGATCAATTCGAGTTTATTCCGATGTTCTGCGAGCAGTTTTCGAGCCCGTTCGTAGGCTTCGTCGATGATGCGTTTCACTTCCGCGTCAATTTCTTTGGCGGTGTGTTCGCTATAGCTTTTCCTGCGCATCATGTCACGGCCGATGAAGAATTCGTCATCATCTGCGTATTGGACCATGCCGATGCGGTCGCTCATACCGAATTGGCAGACCATGGCGCGAGCCATTTGCGTTGCCTGCTGGATGTCGCCACCGGCGCCCGTGGAGATGTCACCCGAGATGAGTTCCTCGGCGATTCGCCCGGCCATCATGACAGCAATCATGTCGAGCATTTCCTTCTTGCCGTGGTTGAGCACATCCTCCTTTGGGAGGGACATTGTCGCGCCCAGGGCGGGGCCACGAGGAATGATGGTGACTTTGTGCAGAGGGTGTGTGTGTTCGAGTAGCACATTCACGATGGCATGCCCCGCTTCGTGCCAGGCCGTGAGCTTCTTGTTGTCGTCGGACATGGCCAAGCTACGGCGTTCCCGGCCCCACCGGACTTTGTCCCGAGCCTCGCTTAACTCCGTGATCCCAACCGACTTCTTGTTGCTTCGGGCAGCGAGAAGTGCCGCTTCGTTCAGTAAGTTGGCAAGCTCTGCCCCGGAGTAGCCGGGCGTGCCGCGGGCGATGACTGAAAGATCGGATGTTGGGTCGAGTTTCACATTTTTTGCGTGGACTTTCAGGATCGCTTCGCGCCCTCGGACATCGGGGAGATTCACCGTGATGCGCCGGTCAAAACGGCCGGGCCGAAGCAGCGCGGGATCCAAGACATCCGCCCGATTTGTGGCGGCGATGATGATGATGCCTTCCTGCGTATCGAAGCCGTCCATTTCCACCAGCAGTGCGTTGAGCGTTTGCTCCCGCTCGTCGTTGCCGCCTCCTAGTCCTACTCCCCGGCTGCGGCCGACCGCATCGATCTCATCGATGAAAACCAGGCAGGGAATGCTTTTGCGAGCCTGTTCAAACATGTCCCGCACGCGGCTGGCTCCGACGCCCACGAACATTTCCACAAAATCGGAGCCGCTAATACTAAAGAAGGAGGCTTCAGCCTCTCCGGCTATCGCCTTTGCCAGAAGAGTTTTTCCTGTGCCTGGAGCTCCGACCATGAGCACGCCTTTGGGGATGCGTCCGCCAAGCTTTTGAAATTTTTTGGGGTCTTTGAGGAACTCGACCAGCTCGGAAACTTCATCCTTGGCTTCCTCTACCCCAGCCACATCTTTGAATGTGATTCTGTTTTTTTCCTTGTTGAGCAGGCGCGCTTTGCTCTTGCCAAAGCTCAGGGCACCTTTCCCGGCCATCTTGATTTGGCGTATGAGGAAGAAATAGATGAGCGCGGCGAAGAGGATGAAAGGCAGGATCCCGTAAAAGACGTTGACGAGAAATGAATTGGGAGTCACCGGTTTGAACTTTCCGGTTTCCAGCAACTCTTCTTCCACAGCCTCGGTTAGGCGAGTTTCCAACTTGAATGGGATCGGCTTGTCGGCCTCCTTCAACTTGCCTGTGATTTCGCGAAGTGGGGACTGGGGGTTATAGTCTATGAAGCCTTCAACAATGATGTTTGATCGGACGGCTTCGAGAAATTGCTGGTGTGTCAGCTGTTTGTAGCGGGGCTCGGTCTTTTCCCTGAAGAAGACGAGGAGGGGAATAGTGGCCAAAATTGCTATCCAGATCAAAACGGTACGGGGTGGCACCTTCACCTCGCCATTTTTGTCATCCTTGCCGTTATCGTAGCCTTTTTTATTGTCCGACATCGTCTTTTATTGGGTCAAACACTAGCACACCCCCTCCTGCTCGCAATGGTGAAAATCGTTGGTAGGTCAGAGAGGGTGTTTGCCCATCGGGCAAAAGGGCCTTGGGCATTGACTGTTTGAGCGAATTCGATCCTTTGCCGAACCGCCCAAAACTTCGATCAACCCACCACCGTGGTCAGCCACGATCAGCCGGAGATCATGCTTTCCTGCCTCCATTCCCAGACCAAGACTCGTTTCGTTTTTGGTGTGATTTTGAAAACCTCAGAGATTCGCATTCCTTGAACCCAGAACAGAGCGCCCAATTGCGATTCGGCAAGCACGGCCTGATGGCGTCGGGATTGGCTCCACTTGGCGTTCGTAAAAAGGTCCTGAAGCTTTGTCTTTTGTGGCAGGCCTATGGGTTGAAAACGGTCCCCGCAGCGCCAATGCCTTAGCTGGATTTGGAGACCGACCTCGTCTGCGTCGAACATTTCGATTTGAGGGCTCCTTGGCGCACTCTGATTTATCCTCCTTTTGGGGACGATCTTCCAACGCAAGGCAAGGGTTTCGAATCTCACGGATCCTTCGCGTGACGTCAGCCGAAGGTGGGTACACGAGGTTTCATTGATTGCCGCAGTCTGCCGATTTTCTTCATCGTTGGAAAGGACCAGACGACCGTCGCTGGTTCGAAGGAGTGTCTTTTGTCGGCCG
>CANLCA010000305.1 GCA_947487925.1 Verrucomicrobiales bacterium
ATAGGGCGCCCATCATGCTGGGAAAACCTAGCGTCGTTGTGGCTAGAAGCACCACGTGCCGGATTTCATCGGGCGTGCAACCTGCCTGCAGGGCGCGCCGGGCGTGACTGTGAACCGCGCCCTCCCGCCAGCTTCCGGTGGCGATGGCGAGCTTCACCAAAGCACGTGTCTTCGTATCAAGTGGACCCGCTTCTTGCGTGGCTTCACCCAACATTTCGTAAGCCCGCATGACATCTGGATACTGCTTGCCGAATCTTTGAAATCGAGTCGGGATCTTTCGATGGTTCTTCGTGGCGGTCTTCTTTTTCATAAGCGATTTCTCTCTTCCATACAGCCTGAGATGAGGTCTCGAACTTCTGCCAAAATGACCAATTCCCTGGGTTGACAAAAGCCGATGAAGGATTACTGTTTGATCAGGGTTTCGAAGCGATTTTGATTCGGGTGGCAGTACGTTTCTTCAGCGGGGTTCCCCACCCCCACCTCCTTGGCGTCTGCTGCCCGGATCATTCCGTCAGTGTTTCACACTCGTTGCCAGGAACTCCAGCAAAGAAGCCAGGTCACTCTCAGGAATCGACTCGAAACCCGCCGGCATGATGGAAACGTTCGAACTGTCTAGCGATGTCAGATCCTTGCGTGCCAAAACATGTTTTTGTCCCGTCAGATCGAGAATTTCAACGCTGGTCACGGTCTCGGAGTCCAACCGGCCCGAAATGCTCTCTCCAGACTTCGTGGTCGCGTTCCACAGGCGGTAATTCAATTCAACCGAACGGTTCGGGTCCAGAATCTCCACAAGAACATCGCGTCGCTCGCGTGATCCGATCCCCGTCAAATCTGGGCCAACGAGTGCTCCAACCCCTTCAATCTTATGGCATACCACACAGAGCGCGGTGAAGACCTCCTTGCCACGAGCCAAATCACCCCGCTTCAGTGCGACAGGCAGGAGTTTGCGCACGATCTCTTCGCGATCTCCAGAGATCGAGTTGGTCGCGGCGCCCAACGCCCTGGCCCGTGAAGCCACTTTGAGATCCGGGCTCAACCTCAGTTGCTGCCAATGTTCGGGCCCAAGGTCGTCACGTGGGATTGTTTGCTGCTCCACCGCATCCAGCAGGCTCTGAGACCAGGCCGGGCGCCGGTTCAGGGTGGCGATGGCGGTTCTGCGCTGATTGGGTGTCAATCGCTTCCACGAGCTCAGCAGCGCCGCACTGGTTTCTTGTTTTCGACTCTCCCCGATGGCCGCGATAAGGCCTGTGGCCAGGGCAGGCGCGGACTGCACGGTGATCTGGTCCATCACAGACTTAGCTGTTTCAAGATCATCCTGAAGCCGCATCAACTCCCGCGCAGACGTAACTCGCGAGGTGTTATCCAGCTCCACGTCAGCCAGTTGATCTTTAAACCTTCCGATGATCTCACCAAGTTCCTTCGTGAAAAGATCCCCGGCACCCCAAGCTTTCGACAGCGCCACCAGTTTTCCACGGACGCCCGCATCGTCAGGATCCATGAGCCCTCGGAGCAGAGTTCGCACACGCTCATCGGCCTTGTAGTCGGCAGTTTCAGGCCAGCCAGCAACCATTCCATCCAACATCGCCGCCTGCGTGCCCTTCGGGGCACTTTTGAGTGCGGCGAGCGTGGAATGGAGCGTTCGCACAGGTGCCAGGCTCGCATGGTGAGTCGCCACAATCCTGACCAACCCCGTCAATTCGTCCGAAATGGAGGGCGATGATGCCAGGAAATAGGGGATAAAATCTGCGTGGTTCCTGGATGCGGCGCTGGTGGCGGCTTCCCGGATCCATTTGTCTTTGACGACGCCTTCCTCCCTGAGCGAAGTGGCGACAACCTGCGCAAGCGATTGTTGTGGCGGCATCTCGGCCACGGCAAGGAAGCCAGCCAGGCGCACTTGCGGGTCAGAGTCCCTCAACACACCTGACTCCAACAACGCGCGCGCCGCAGCCGCGTTTCGAGGCAGCACCATCGCCGCCGCTCGTCGAACGCCAGCCGAGGGGTGCTTTAACGCGTTGGCGACCTCCGAAAACACATCTTGTTCATCGGCACGAACTACCCCGAGCCCATGGAGGGTCCACAGCGCGTGAATCGCTCCCACACCCAGCCCCATTTCATCAACCTCCCGCGTTCGCACCAAACCGAGCAATCCCGGCACCGCATCAACTCGCCCCTGCTCTACCAGAAGCCGTTGCGCGTGCAACCGCCACAGCTGATTGTCGCTTTTCATCGCGCTTAACAGCTCAGAGCTGGATCCAAGCAAGGGACGTACCCGGGCGTGTTTCGCTACGGCCTTCGTTTTTCCGATGCCCGTGTAGATCACCCGGTAAATCCGGCCGTGCCTCTTATCTCGCAAGGAAGTTTCGTAGCGTTGCCCTTTCCAGTCTTGAACCCCGCGGGAGTCGGGTTGTGCTGCACGATGTAGTTGTACCAGTCGATGACCCAAAGCGCCTGATCCGGCCCCACCTCCGCGACGATCGGCGCGCTCCACTCGTCGTCGCTCGCTAGAAAGCTGCCCAAATTGAGCGCGTTAAAATCGGCCCCGACAGAATCCAGACGAAACCACCCCACCAAATGAGCGGTGGGCTCCGTCACAAACGCAATCCGGTTCCAGTATTCCCGGGGGAATGCTCTCGCTGTGTAAAGGGCGTGGCCAGCGCCCGCTGTGTACAGTCCATGCTGATCCACTTGCCTGACTTTCTTGGTGATCGGAAAAATGGCCTGGCTGTCCGCGATGGTCTCCATACGAGCGGCGGACCATCCGTGAACCTGCTCGTAGAAGCGGTTCGGCACAGCCATGTACCAACTGGCGTTCCTGTTGGCGGTGGATCCAAACACAACGCCCTCCTCACTCAGACCTAATCCCCATGTGTTATTGTTGCTGGATCGGACAAACTCCATCTCCGAACCATCTGGTTTGAATCGAAAAACCCCCATGCCGAACTTGTGCTTCCTGCCCCCCACTGAACCATCAAAACCAGAATACCCAACTGTCCCCCATATCCAATTGTCCAAACCATAACGCAAGCTGTTCGGTCCTGCGTGCGTGTCTCCAATACCCCAACCGGTGAACAATACCCGACGCACATCCGCCGCGTCATCCCCGTCCGAATCTTTCAAGAAAATCATGTCCGGCGCCTGAGATACGATGACGCCCCCGTCGGAAAAAATGAGGCTAGTGGGAATGCTCAATCCCTCCGCGAAGACCGTGAATTTGTCAGCCCGACCGTCTGCGTCTGTGTCCTCGCAAATCTTGATCCGATCCCTCCCCTGCCCGGAAGGGCGCATCTCGTTAGGATAATCCACGGTCTCGGCTATCCAAAGCCGTCCTCGGTGATCCCAGGCAAGCGCAATGGGCTTTGTGATCTGGGGATCCGCGGCCCAGAGCTCCGCCGAAAACCCAGGCTGCACCACCATGTGCTGGGCGGATTCTCGCGGAGGAAGCGGCACTTGCATCGTTCTAATCTTTTCCGCCTCCGTTCCCCACCTGGCTCCCGCCACATAATTGGGCATGGCATCCGGGGCAGGCATGAACTCGAATGGCTTCAATCCTGCGTTTGCCGCCAAGGCGTTTGCCTCTGGAAGCGTGCTCGCCCCCTTCAATGAAACCGTAAGGACCGTTGCGACAACCAACATCGTCACTCGAAGATTCCGTCCGATACGTCTGTTGTAGCTCATGGGGTGCTTCGACTTCCTGTTTGTTTTTCTGCCGTCCGACATGTTCATTCGCTGGCTTTCAGCTCAACCCTCCATCGCTCGAAGTGGTTCCAGAGATTCTTTCACCAGCTCCAGGGCACGCCCCCGATGGCTGATTCGATTCTTGGCCTCCTCACCCAGTTGCGCAAAAGATTCCGTAAAGCCAGTTGGGATAAACAAGGGATCGTAACCAAATCCGCTAGAACCCGAGGGAGCTAGGGCGATCAGACCCTCGCATGTTCCCTCGAACGTCTGTTCTCCAAAACTCCCGCGATCGCCCGCAGCCTGATATTTTTCGACATTTCGGGGAGACTTCCGAGGGTCCGACAAAGCCACAAGGGCGATGGCACAACGGAAACGAGCAGTCCTGGCGGGAGCTGCCACGGAAATGAGCGCCGCCAGCAGCTTTGCGTTGTTCAGAGCGTCCGGCACGTTTCCTCCGGCACCCGCCTCGGAAGCATACCTCGCAGATCGCACTCCAGGAGCTCCGCCCAGCGCGTCCACTTCCAGGCCCGAATCATCGGCCATAACGAATATTGCTCCATCGAGGGAGTCAGCCCAGGCTCCGGCCCGCAGCCATGCAGCCACCGCGCGAGCCTTTTTCAAGGCGTTCCCGACGAAAGTTTGAGCATCCTCCACAACTTCCGGAGCAGGAGGAAGATCGGCAAGGGAAAGACAGCGCACCCCGATGCCAAGAACCGCTCGGATCTCCTCCACTTTGTGGGCGTTTCGTGTGGCGAGAACCAGGGTGTTCACCGGGGGCAATCGGGCCACCATTTGAGCGCGTTGGTTGGGTCATCAATCATGAGCTGAACTACTTCAAGAAGCCTCTTTGTTTGAGCCAAAACACACAGTCCTTGGCCCAGGGATGGACGTTTTGGTAAGGAGCCTTGTCCGCAAGACCAATTCCATGCCTGCCTTTCTCGTAAACATGCAGGTCAAAAGGAACTCCAGCCTTGCGCAGGGCCGAGGCAAATTGGAGGCTGTTCTCGAGTGGCACAGCGGTATCCTCAACGGTATGCCAAAGAAACGTGGGTGGTGTTTTGGGCGTTACCTGAAGTTCATTGGACAGTTGCCATATCAAATCTGGGGAAGGCTCTTTCCCAAGCAAATTGCTCCTGGAACCTTGATGCGTGAAGCCACCCATGGTGATCACCGCGTAACATAGGATGCCCAGGGCAGGTCGCGAGCTAACTCTATCGACCGGATCTGTCGCGGCAGAATCCCCCGCGTCGAAATGG
>CANLCA010000306.1 GCA_947487925.1 Verrucomicrobiales bacterium
CTGGAAATGGACGGGGAGATCATCACCAAGGCGGTGCCGGACATAGGGTATCTGCATCGAGGCGACGAAAAAATCGCCGAGAACATGACCTATACGCAGTTCATTCCTTACACAGACCGGCTGGATTATCTGGCCCCGCTGGCGAACAATGTGGCGTATGCATTGGCCGTGGAAAAGTTGATGGGGATTGACCGGCAGTTGCCTCCGCGGTGCCAATATATCCGGGTGATCTGCTGCGAGCTGGCGCGGATCTCGGCGCATTTGCTCGGGCTTGGAGCTTTTGCCATGGACGTTGGGGCGCTGACGGTATTCCTTCACACCTTCACGGAGCGCGAGAAGATTTATAATTTGATCGAAGCACTCACGGGTGCACGCTTCACGACTTCTTACACCAGAATAGGCGGGCTTTCGCGGGACCTCCCGCCGGGATGGGTGGGCCAATGCCGCCAGTTTCTGAACGAAGTGGTCGTCAATTTTGACGAAAGCGAACAACTGCTGACTCGGAACCCAATCTTTGTGGATCGGACGCGCAACGTGGGCGTCATCCCGCGAGATGTGGCAATCGACTATGGTCTGACCGGGCCCAACTTAAGGGGTAGCGGTGTGGATCATGATTTACGGAAGCAGCAGCCCTACCTCATTTATGATCAGCTGGAGTTTGAGGTGCCGGTCGGAAAGGTGGGTGACTGCTACGACCGCTATCTGGTTCGTATGGAAGAGATGCGGCAGAGCGTGCGGATCCTGCATCAATGTCTCGATAAGCTTCCTGGTGGCGCGGACAATCAGGTTGGGGAACCGGTGAACGTCCCAGACGGAAAAACTGTGCTGCCGCCCAAGCACAAAGTCCTGACGCGCATGGAGGAATTAATCCACCAGTTCATGCTGGTGACCCAGGGCGTGAACGCGCCCGCTGGGGAGATCTATTTCGGGGCGGAAAATCCGAAGGGTGAGCTGGGGTTTTACATCTGCAGCCGCGGAGGGGGAACGCCTCACCGGCTGAAGATCCGCGCCCCATCGTTCGCAAACCTGAGCGTGATGCCTCGCATTTTGCCGGGCCACATGATGAGCGATGTGGTGGCTATCCTAGGATCGATCGATTTTGTCATGGGAGAGTGCGACCGCTAGGATACGGGTCGATTCTGAACCAATGTGTCATTGAATTTTTGCTGAACTGTGAGCTTTGAAGTTCCATCCGAATTGGAAGCTGAGCTGGATGAGTTGACCACGCATTATCCGCACAAGCGGAGCGCGTCCTTGATGTTCCTGCACGCGTTACAGGAACATTTTGGATTCATCTCAAGCGAGGCGGAGGAGTGGACGGCGAGCAAGTTGGGGCTGCAGCCGATCAACGTTCACGAACTCGTCACCTTTTATCCGATGTTCCGTCAGGAGCCCTTGGGTAGGCACCAGATCAAGGTGTGTCGAACTCTGAGTTGCGCCCTAGCCGGGGCCAAAGTGGTGCGGGATGCGTTCTGCCATAAGGTCGGGCTGGACCTCCATAAGCACGGGCCGCAAACGACTCCGGACGGCCTTTACACCGTGGAATTTGTCGAATGCCTGGCCAGCTGCGGGACCGGGCCTGTGGTGATGGTGAACGAGGCATTTCACGAGCATGTGACGGTCGAGAAAGCGGAACAGATCCTCGCTGGATGCCGGGGAAATTGAGGGTCAATCCGTGAAGAAATCGAATTTAGGAAATGGCTGCCCGACATGGATTTGAACCATGACAAACAGATTCAGAGTCTGTTGTGCTACCGTTACACCATCGGGCAGACCGGCGCGGCAGTTAACGTAGTGATTTCAATTTAAGAGTCAAGCAACCGCTATGCCGCAAGAGCATCGACTGATTTTAAGGCACACGGATGCACCGGGTTACGCCCCGGACATCGAGTGCTACCAGCGCCATGGCGGGTATGAAGCCTTGCGCAAGGCTCTCGCAAGTTCTCCCAAGGAGCTTCCTGACGGCAAGAAGATCTCGCCTCAGGAACAGCTTCGAGAGGACGTCAAACTCTCCGGGTTGCGAGGGCGTGGCGGGGCCGGTTTTTCCTGCGGAATCAAGTGGTCCTTGGTCGATCGCCGGAGTGGAAAGCCGATCTATTTGATTTGCAACGCGGACGAGTCGGAGCCCGGCACTTTCAAGGATCGCCAGATCTTGTACAAGGATCCGCATCAGCTGATCGAGGGCATGATCCTTTCATGCTGGGCCAACGATGTGAGGCTGGCGTACATTTACATACGCGGGGAGTTTCCAGCCGGCGCGAAGATTTTGAATGGGGCGCTCAAGGAGGCGCGAGCCAAGGGGTTCCTGGGAAAGAATATTTTAGGGACGGGCTACGATTTGGAAATCTATGTGCACCGGGGTGCCGGGGCGTACATTTGCGGAGAGGAGACCGGCCTGATCGAGTCTCTCGAGGGCAAGCGGGCCTATCCCCGCATCAAGCCGCCTTATTTCCCGGCGGTGCTCGGGCTCTACATGTGTCCGACCATCGTGAACAACGTGGAGACACTTTGCGCAGTCAAACACATCGTGACGATGGGCGGGGCTGAGTTTGCCAGGCTGGGCACACCCAACAACACAGGTACGCGCATCGTCAGTTTGAGCGGAGACGTGAAGCGTCCGGGCTATTACGAGGTGGAGGTGGGAAAGGCATCCGTGGGGGAGTTGATTTTCCATGAGAACTTTGGCCAAGGTCTGCGCGAAGGGCGCCAGCTCAAGGCGGTCATCCCTGGCGGGTCGTCCTCGAAGGTTCTGAAAGCCGGCGAGAAGTTCAAAATGAAGCGCAAGTCGGCCGAAGGCCAGATGGTCACCGTGGATGTGGACCTGTTGGATCTGCCTTACGATTTCGATTCCTTACAGGCAGCCGGGACGATGTCTGGCTCCGGAGCGATCATCGTGCTGGACGACACACGCAGCATGGTGGACGCCTTGGGCAATGTGAGCGAATTCTACGCCCATGAGAGCTGCGGGCAGTGCACGCCTTGTCGGGAAGGGTCCCTGTGGATGAGCAAGGCCTTGGACAGGCTTTCGCATGGGCAAGGACGCAAGGCCGACGCAGACTACCTCTTGCACATCGCCCAGAACATCCAGGGCCGCACAATCTGCGCGTTTGGTGAGGCATGTGCCTGGCCGGTGCTGAGTTTTGTCAGGAAATTCAAGGACGAATTTGAGGCTCGCGGCGCCGAGCAGGAAGCCCGTCGAGCAAGCGCCGGAACCACGGAAGGAACCTCGACGCACTGACCACGAGGGGCCGCCGCCCATTTCAGAACAGACCGTGCCAAACGAAACTCCAACGCAAACCAAGCCGATACCTGCGGTGCCTCCTCCCGTCGAGAGGATCAAAATCAAAATCGACGGACGCGAGGTCGAGGCGCCGAGGACGATGCCGGATTGGCAGGGCAAGCCGCAGCCGACGACGATGCTTCAAGCATGCCAGCTCGTGGGTATTGAAGTCCCGCATTACTGCTATCATTCCAAACTTCCTGTTGCGGGCAACTGCCGCATGTGTCTCGTGGAGTTTGGGACACCCGTGATGGGGCCGGATCGCAAACCTATCACCAACGAGGATGGCACGCCGAAGATCGCAAAATCGGTCCTTCCCTACGAGCCCGGCACTCCCAGGGGAGCGATTGCCTGCGCAACCGCGATCAGTCCTGGGATGGAAATCTATCCGAACTCGCCCGCGACAAAGCAGATGCGCGAGTCCGTGCTGGAATCGTTGTTGATCAACCATCCCTTGGATTGTCCGATCTGCGATCAGGCTGGGGAGTGCAAACTTCAAGAGTATTCGATGCAGCACGGCCAGGCGGAGAGCCGGTTCGTCGAATCGAAGGTCCATAAGCCGAAGCAAGTCGATCTTGGGCCCCGGATCATGTTGGACGACGAACGGTGCATCCTCTGCTCGCGCTGTGTTCGGTTTACCCGGGACATCGCCGGGGATGACGCCCTAGGCTTCGTGAATCGCGGGAGCTATAATACGCTGGCGGCATTTCCTGGCCGGGCATTCGACAACAACTACACTCTGAACACCGTGGATATCTGCCCCGTGGGGGCCTTGACGTCCAAGGACTTTCGGTTCCAGATGCGAGTCTGGTTTCTTCGGGAGACCAAGAGTCTCTGTGCCAGTTGCGGGACGGGCTGCAACATTGTGGTGGGCTCACGAGAGGAGAAAATCTACCGGTTCGAACCCCGGGAAAATGACGCGGTGAACTCGTCGTGGATGTGTGACGCGGGTCGGCTGAATTACAAGTGGATTGGCCGCGAGGATCGGTTGACGAAGCTTGGAGGCAGCCGGCTGCAAGTTTCCACATGGACGGCCGTCGCCAAGGAATTGGGAGAGTTGTTGAGGTCGACAAAGCCCGGAACGTCCGCTCTGATTGCCAGCGCGCGACAGACCAATGAGGAACTGTATTGCCTCAAAAAGATTGCCACGCTTCTGGGGGCTGTGACGGAATCCATCCCCAGGGTGGGAGAGGGGGACAAGTTACTGGTGAGCTCGGACAAGAATCCCAACAGCAACGGCGCGCGGCTCACGGGCATTTGCGGACCTGAGCTCGGCAGCCAAGTCTCCAGTATCGTGGAGGGGATCCGGTCAGGGTTGATACGGACCTTGATAGTTTTCGGGGAGGACGTGACGCGTCACGGGATTCCCGCGGAGATGCTCGGGCGCCTGGATCTGCTTGTGGTGAGCGACATTCTTCCGAACGGGACGACGCGGATGGCGCATTATCTTCTTCCCGGTTGCGCCCCAGTTGAGAAGCGAGGCAGTTTTACAAACGTCAAGGGACGAGTTCAAAAATTCCTAAAAGCAGTGGAACCGACCGGTGATGCGAGGCCCGAGATAGAGTTTCTGACCGAGTTGCTCGGCCTTCTTGGAGCCCACAAAACGGCTCAGACCGTCGAAGGCTGCTTCAATGAGCTGGCAAGACAGACCCC
>CANLCA010000307.1 GCA_947487925.1 Verrucomicrobiales bacterium
AAATGGAGGGATTGCGATTTTCCGGATACCCCCTCTAGGCACCCCCCCCGGATTTTTTTTCGTCCCGCCGCTTAGGCGAGGATTTGGGGTTGCCCGGCAACAACGTGGATTGCTCGGTGGCCCAGGTTGTTCCCGGTATGGTTCGCACTGACGGTGCGATCCTGGAAATTGGCACAATCTCCTCGCAGACCGTGGGTGCCTCCCTTAACCAGGCGGTGAAGAAAAGCGGTCGCACCACCAAGCTGACCCGGAGCGCCGTCAGCGGCCTCAACGCCACCGTCAGCGTCGCCTACGATAACGAGTGCGCCGGCGGGGCCGCCTTTACCAGGACTTTCACCGGGCAAATCGTCATCGCCAACCGAAGGAGTCAATTCCTCGCGGGCGGTGATTCTGGTTCGCTGATGGTTCAGGATGCCGCCACAAGTCCCAAAGCCGTCGGACTGCTCTATGCCGGCAGCAACCTCAGCGCGATTGCCAACCCGATCGACGAAGTGCTCACCTTTGTAGGCAGCAAACTCGGGGGCACGGCCACCATGGTCGGCAACTAAGACTCGGTCCATTTGCAGGGCATTATCCATGTTTCGGAAAGCACCCGTTTGCGTCATCGCGAATGGGTGCTTTCGCTTTCGGTGGCGTCGCTGCTACTGACGGGAGGCTGCATGAATCAAAACACGCGGACCGCTTCGACGCTACCGGCACGCGACATAAACGCCGTACTCGCCGATCATGACGATGAACTAATGGCGCTGCCCGGCGTAGTCGGCGTTTACGTGGGTTTGTTGAAAGACGACCGCACCCTCTGCCTGAAGGTTATGTTGGCGCGGAAAGACCCCGCTTTGGAACGATCGATTCCGCGCACTTTGGAGGGACATCGGGTCTTGACCGAAGTCACCGGGGAGATCCGTCCGTTGAACTAATCCTCTCGGCATGGCTCGTCTGGGGAATCTGATTCGTGTCCAGCCGGGGATGCTCACCCTCCACTTCATTGGGACCGGGCCGGTCAGTAACGTAAAGCTGCGTCCCGCATTCCCTCTAGCCGGGTGACGTTTTGTCCTGCCATTCCTTGGTTACCGTCATCGCCGAGTTTGCGTTTGCGGCGCTTTTCGTAAAATTCGCAGACCTTCTGATAGACTGCATCCTCGTTGATTGCCTGCATGCAGAGATTGTTACGGATAGGATTTTGGTTTCTGATCGTCCCTCCACCATAGATCTTGGGGATGAGTTGGAGCAAGAAGGAACGCTGGGAAAACGATGAGAAACGGAGATTGATGCCTTGCCCCTTCGGTGGGCCGTCGACGGCTCACCGAGGAGGCTCGATCCTCCCATGATCCCCTTCGGAAAGTAGATTCAGAGCGGAATTGCCATCTTTTTCAGAGTTTGCAGACAAAGGAGAAAGTTCAGAGTTGTCCGCAACGTTTCGCCGGGCACCCCGATTCTCATCTCCTTCTCACTGTTTCAGCCTGCGTCCTCCCCTGAACCTGCGTCGGGCCTCCATCGGATTCCTCGTTCCATAAGCCACAGTATTTCAGAATCTTTTCTACAACCGCCCTATGCCTTACTTCGATGAAGGCGACGATCCTCCTTCGCCAAGGCTTCGGCGGGCAGGTCGGTCGCCAAAAATCATAGTGCTCCTGGGTGCGTTCTGTTTAAACCCTCTAGAACTCCGGATAGAACCGCTCGTTCTATCCTTTGCCAATGAAAGTGCCATTTTGCTTAGATTGTAACGTCATTAAACACGGTTGACACCTGTGGACGTTAACAGCAAGGTTAGCACTATGGCATCAGTTCATAGAAGACCTCGTTCACCATTTTGGTTTTGTGCGTTCCGCAGTGGCGGGAAGCTCGTCCTTCGTAGCTCCAAACAAACCGACAAATCGAAAGCTTTAGGAATGGCTATCGAGCTCGAGCGTTGCGACAAGCTCGCGAGGCGCGGTGAGCTACTGGAGAGTCAAGCGCGGAGCATCGTTGACTCCATCCTGGAGCGCGCTGGCTGCGGTGAGCGGCTGCGGAGCGTGACCGTGACCGAACACTTCAAGTCATGGCTCGCATCGAAGGATGCACGGAAGGCCACAAGCACCGCTGCGCGTTACACCGGCGTCGTAGGCCGGTTCCTGACTCACCTGGCTGCTCGCGCATCGAAGCCGATATCAAGCATCCGAGCACAGGACGTCGACGACTACATTGACGGCCGGGTGAGGGATGGTGTGGCTTCACGCACACTGCGGCTGGAGTTCAAAACTGTTAAAGGCGCACTTGATGACGCCAGGCGGAAAGGCCTTATCCTGACCAACGTGGCCGAAGCCGTCGAGCTGCCTCGATCAACGGCAGGAAACGAAAGGACACAGTTCACCGCTGCGGAGGTTGGCATCCTCGTGCGCGCCGCCGATGACCTGGAGATGAGGACCTTGATAATGGCTGGTTACTACTTGGGTGTGAGGATCGGCGATGCCTCACGATTGCGCTGGGAGGGCGTGGACTTCGTGGCTGGCACCATCACGTTCAGCGTCACGAAGACCGGCAAGCCGCTGACCGTGCCGATGCATCACGACCTCAGAACCCACCTTGAAAAACTTGCTGGCACCGACACTCCATCCGAGTTTATCACGCCGACTTTGGCCACTCAAAAAACCGGAAGCCACCTTGGGTTGAGCCAGCGGTTCGCGGCGCTGATGAAGGTGGCTGGAGTCGGCTCCGATGAGGTCGTTGGTAACGGTGGACGGCGCTTTTGCGGGAAGTCATTCCACTCATTGCGGCACGGTTTCACATCGGCGCTCGCGAATGCGGGAGTGGCTCCCGAGCTGCGCATGAAGCTCACAGGACACGGCTCTGAGGCCGTCCATCGTGGTTACACTCATCATGAGATGGAGGTCCTTCGTTCCGCGGTGGAAAAGCTGCCGGGTTTGACCGCCAAGAAGGGAGTCGCGTGAGACCTCCGGGACAAGCTATCAAGTCGAGCATCAAAGGAAGTCCCTCCGCGCAGGTCCACGCTCACAAATTTGGAAAACCTGGACTCAAATACTCGCGTCCTGTAGGCGTGGACGCGGAGCAGTTTGTTAAAAGCGTGGCGTTTATCATTCAGCGAGAAGAATCAAGACCACGAACACGTCCACCGTTGAACGCATGGCAAAACGGAGTTGCATCCACCGATCCGGGAGACAGGAAGGAAGATGACAAACTGCGTGAGAGTTGGCGAAATGGCATCTTGAGCGTCTTAGACGACCGGCTCCGCGAGTCGATGGCAGGCGGTGATGCTACCTTTTTTCGAGCGATGGCCGACCACGTTGAATGGAGATTCAAAAAAGCTCCTCCCGTTGACTCGATTCGGACCTGGATTTGTCGGCGGCTCTTCGACTTCTACGGTCGCATTGAACCGTATTGCGCAGACATGACAGGACGCGAGTTGATGGCGCGTTATTGCGATGATGAGAAGATTCCGAAAGGAAAAGAGCCTCTTTACAAGACTTTCACAGATGCATTGAGGGAGTACGAAATTCTGTTTAAGGACATGCGCGGCAAGCGTTTGTGAAATAGGCGAATAAAAAACCTTCATTCACCTATTCACAAACGCACGGGTTCTGCATTTTTAAAGGATGTGCAGACCACATGTAACACCGTCAGCAATCACGGAACGAAGATTGCACCGGAAGCGACACCGGCTGTTCGTCGCAAACTCTCTATCGACGCTTCGGCGCTGATGTCGGATCGGGTTGGCGGAATGCCAATCTGGATCCGTTCTCCAAAGGGAGGACCTGATCGCTTTTGCGGCTTCTGCCGGAGCAAGCTCTATCAACTGGCGACCGATGGGTTGATCCGTAGTGTTTCCATTCGCGAGCCGGGACAGGTCAAGGGAACGCGGCTGTTCCACCTTCAAAGCATCCTGGCCTATATCGAAAAGTGCGAGGCGAGCGCGGAGAAGGGGATTGCGCTGTGAACCTCGCCGAACATCCAACCCCAAAAAGAGAAACCCCCGACCGGCTGGCGAGCAAGAAGGGGGATGGAAAACTGGACGGTTCAAAACTACCGCACGCCGGACCGACCGTCAACCCGCCATTCGACTTGCCGCCGCACAACATCGAAGCTGAGAAGGCGCTGATCGGCGCGTGCCTTGTCGATCCCACGGTTGCTGGCACCCTGGACTCGCGACACTTTTACAACTCGAAACTTGGACTGATCGCGCGGATCCTGCGGACCAAGGCCCGGGATGGGGTGGTTCCGGATCGTTTGTCGTTGAAGACAATTCTCGAAAGCAAAGAGGAGTTTAACGGGATCGATATTTATCAACTGCTCCTGGAGTGTGATGGACTTTGTCACTCGCCCGCACACTCTCCCGCTTGGATCAAGGAGCTGAAGCGATTGTCCAGATCCAGAAGTCTGTGTTTCGCAATGACACGAGCGGCAAAGCGGTCACTTGAGGACCCTGATGCTGCGGAGTCTGACCTGCGTGATTTCCTTACCAAGATTGAAGACCAGGGGAGCTCTGACAAGCCGAAGGAATGGTTCACGTTTCACACGCCGGGAGAATGCCGGGATTTTCAACCGCCCGTTGGATTCATGCTCGTCGGAGATTGACACCTGGTGCGAGGCGCTGTCGCTGTGATCGGTGGCGCACCCGGCATCGGGAAATCCCGTGCGGCGGTGGCGCTGGCTGTCGCTGGCGCAACCTGTCAAAACTGGTTCGGTCTCCAGGTTCACTCGAAATTCAGGACGCTAATCCTTCAAGGCGAAAACGGAAGATATCGACTGAAGAACGAGTTCGCGGAGCTGGACGACCCGGCGCTCAACAATTACATCAGGATCAGCGACCGCCCGGAATACGGGCTCGCGTTCGATAGCCATGAATTCAGGCAATCTCTCGCTGGATATTGCGAGTCATTCGCCGCCGACGTGATCGTGCTGGATCCGTGGAATGGGATTGTTCGCGACGATAAGCA
>CANLCA010000308.1 GCA_947487925.1 Verrucomicrobiales bacterium
GAACGAACAATTCCTCGAGCTTAGTGGGCCAGGGGACGGCGATGAGCAGGAAACAGACCGGGAAAGCAAAATGGGTCATCCACCGACGGCCGCCCAGATGTCGCATGCCGAGAAGCCAGAGCCCCACCACGATCCCCGTGTGGGACCAGCTAAGGAGTCTCCAATCTGGATTCGCTTCCTCAAGTAACGCAACGGGCAGCAGGATTGCGAGCAGGAGTATGCCAGTGGCACGCTCGACAGGGTGGGACGCGAGTAGCGAGGGTGTGGGTGATGGCCGAGTCTCCCACCGCTTCCAAAAGAGATAGGCTGCGATGGCCATGGCACCCCATCCGTAAGAATATTGCGGGTTGAGGGACCATTCGATTTGGAGGTGAGAAGTCAATGACACGAGCAGCGCCAAACCCGCTGCCCAAGTCATCAATCCGTTCGGCTTTCCGAGAATCCCCCCTGTTTGACTCGATGGGACTCGCGTCATACAAGAACTGGAGGTGCCTCCCTGGCACGCCCCGGTGTTCGTTATTCCGTTTTGCCCGCAAAAAAGTCTTTTTCAGTTTTTTCCAAAGACTTCTTAATTTTCTTCACCTGCGCGTCAGCGGGGAGGAAATTTAAGGTCCACGGTGGCCGTTGCGGCATTTTTTCGATGGAATCAAACAACGCTTTGACGCCTTCAACTCCAAACCCACAGTTAAGGGCGTTGATGGAGCCCGCTTTGAGCGACTCTTCCCATTCCGGCGGGGTGAGGAGAGTGTTGATAGGCACGACCTTGTTGTCGCTCGTCTTGAGGCGTTCGGTGTATTTCTTAAAATGGCCCAAGTAATGGTGACTGAGTTTGATGGCGACGACCATGCCCACCATCTGGTTGAAGTTGCTGAGTTGTTCGTTCATCATGTCCTCGCTCCAAAACCTTTTGTCGGAAAGCTTTGGGAGCTCCGCCAACGCGGTTTCGCCCGTTTCCTTGCTCAAAAGCACGAGGTATTTATCGAAGAACCCCTTTTCTAATTTGTCTATCGCCTTGGCATGCGCGACGTTGTTCATCAAATCGACGAACCCTGAGGAGATGAACACCATCCTTTCCGGGCGAGCGGGATCGTCGCCTGGTTCCTCCACAAGACGCACGAACGGCATCACCGAATCCTCGAGAGTGATAGGCTGGATGTGAACTAAATCCTTGTACTTGGGTTTGAGAGACTTGTACAACTCAATCCCCAGCTTAATATTGGCCGCGAACCCGGTTTTGTATTTGGGGAACTCCGACTCGTCAGCGTCCTGGCTTTGCACGGGGGAGGCCGTTCCACCCGTAATACAGAGCAACCCGATAAGAAAAAAATTTCTAAGCCTCACGGTCATATGCGCTGCAAAGTAGTGTTCAAAGTCCTCAAAAGCAATGCGCGAGTTGGCGACTTTTGTCGGATGCCCGCCTTTCCTCCTGCTCTTGATTTTGTTCTTTCGCTCGACCAGAGCGAGGCAAGCGGGAAGCGAGCAAGAGCGCGAGCGAGCCCTGGCAAATGGATCCGTTCAGTCGGCGATTGGTTCAGGGGAGTTGGGGTTGGGCTGGGCTTGGTGTGGGAGGACTAGGCTGCTTCCAAACGAAACTCGACTCTCCTACTCCTTGACCCCCGCGGCAGGTGCGGGTAACACTGCCTGATTATTCGGGGAGCCAACCAGTGCCGTCGTTTCGGGGCACAAGGCTGAGAGGGCGCTGCGGGAGCTGCGCCGACCCGTCGAACCTGATCCGGGTAATGCCGGCGAAGGGAAGTTCCTCCGCCTTGTCCCCGGGTGCATCGCCGTGTGTCATTATGATCGCAAACGAGAAATCTTTCGAATCCCACAGCAGCCAGCAGCTGCCGGGGTCAGCCCGGGTCTACGTCGAAGGCGCAATCCACCCCGGGGTGCGGGTGCCGATGCGCGAGATTACGCTTTCCCAAACCAGAACTCACAACGGCTCATTTGAGACGAACAAGCCGGTCCGGGTCTACGACTGTTCCGGACCCTGGGGCGATCCGGCTTTCACGGGGTTTCCTGAACAAGGCCTGCCTGCGTTGCGAAGGGACTGGATACTGAAGCGCGGAGACGTTGCGGAATACGATGGCCGGGAAGTGAAGCCGCAGGACAATGGTTATCTCTCCGGCAGCCACGCCGAATACGCCAGCAAGGCCGAGAAGAATCGGCTGATTGAATTTCCTGGCCTCACCAGTCAGCGACGGCGCCCGTTGCGGGCGAGCGCGGGCCATCCGGTGACCCAGCTCTGGTATGCGCGCCAGGGCATCGTGACTGCCGAGATGGAATTCATCGCGATTCGGGAGAACATGGGCCGTGTCAAGATCGCGGACTTGTCAAAGGACATTGTGCGCAACGATCTGCGCAAGCAGCACGCGGGATCCCACCAACGTTCCTCTCCCTATGACCCGCTGATAACTGATGACTCACCCTCCGTCTTCCGCCGGTTCCCTCAGCGTATCCCCTGCGAGATTACCCCGGAGTTTGTCCGGAGCGAAGTCGCCGCTGGGCGCGCGATCATCCCCGCCAATATCAATCACCCGGAATCGGAGCCCATGATCATTGGGCGCAATTTCCTCGTTAAAATCAACGCGAACATCGGCAATAGCGCCGTGGCCTCGAGTATTGAGGAGGAAGTCGAGAAAATGCGTTGGGCCACAAAATGGGGCGCGGACAATGTCATGGACCTTTCCACAGGCAAAAACATCCACGCGACGCGTGAATGGATTCTCCGGAATTCGCCCGTGCCGATTGGTACGGTGCCGATTTACCAGGCGCTCGAGAAAGTGGGAGGGAAAGCCGAGGAGCTGACCTGGGAGATTTATCGTGATACGCTCATCGAACAGGCCGAGCAAGGAGTGGATTACTTCACCATCCACGCGGGTGTCCTGTTACGGTTCATTCCGCTGACCGCTCACCGGATGACTGGGATTGTGAGCCGAGGGGGCAGCATTATGGCGAAGTGGTGTCTTGCGCATCATAAGGAAAGTTTTCTCTACACCCATTGGGATGAGATATGCGACATCATGGCCGCCTACGATGTTTCCTTTTCAATCGGTGACGGATTACGCCCGGGTTCGATTGCCGACGCCAATGACGAAGCGCAATTTGGGGAGCTGAAGGTCCAGGGTGAACTAACGACTCGTGCCTGGGCCAAAGGTGTGCAAGTGATGAACGAAGGACCTGGCCATGTGCCCATGCATTTGATCGAGGAGAACATGTGCAAGCAGCTTGAGTGGTGCCACGAAGCGCCATTCTACACCCTCGGCCCCCTGACCACGGACATCGCGCCTGGCTACGACCACCTGACGAGTGGCATCGGCGCGGCGATGATTGGGTGGTACGGCTGTGCCATGCTCTGCTATGTGACGCCGAAGGAACATCTCGGCCTGCCGAACAAGAAGGACGTCAAGGATGGTGTGATCGCTTACAAGATCGCCGCGCACGCGGCGGACCTGGCGAAGGGCCATCCGGGTGCGCAATACCGGGACAACGCTTTGAGCAAAGCCCGTTTTGAGTTTCGTTGGGAGGATCAGTTCAATCTGAGCCTGGATCCGCTGACTGCGAGGGAGTTCCACGATGAAACATTGCCTCAGGAAGGCGCGAAGTCCGCGCATTTTTGCAGCATGTGCGGCCCGCACTTCTGCTCGATGAAAATCACCGAAGACGTGCGGAAATACGCCGCGGAACTGGGCATCGCCGAAGAGGAGGCGCTCAAGAAGGGGATGGAAGAAAAAAGCCGCGAATTTGCCGAGATGGGCAGCGAGCTCTACGCGAAAGCGTGAACTGGGCCACCGACGTTGGACACGGGTTCTCTTGGGGAAGTGGGGTTCGTGATCCCGCCGCTCGCAATGGGGGAACTATGCTTTTTTCACGAAGCAGGCCTTCAGGCCGACGGAGATGCCGTCCATCTTGCAGGAGATCTCGTGATCGCCGTCCACGAGACGGATAGGCTTGGATTTTGTCCCCACCTTCAGCACCTGGGATGACCCTTTCAGGGGTAAATCCTTGATCAACATCACCACATCACCAGCCGAAAGCACGTGCCCGTGGGCATCCTTGACTACCCTTGCAACGGTCGGCTCTACAGGCTCCTGCTCTCCTGTCCATTCGTGGCCGCAAGTGACGCATTCCCACCGTTCTGCGTGCTCCAAAACGTCGGCCATTTCGCACATCGGACAGGCTGGTTTGCTCATGGAGGCTCAGTTTAGGTTATTCTTTCCTTTGAGTCACGCTCACTCCCCAAAGAAGAGCGGCTCCGACAGCGTAAGCGTAAGCGAAGCCCGGCGCGGCGGTGAACCAGGCGAAGCTGTTTTCCACGCCGTTTGGGGTAATCTTGTAGGCGTGGATAAGGCCGATGGAGGAGAACAGGGCGGCGGCGAGCAACCAGGCGGCTCCTTGCTTGAATTTGTGATCGATCACGAAGGCCATCACTGCGGCGTAGAGGATCGAGGTAATCAGGAAGCCCTGGCTAAGGGCGATAACCCCATGGATGTGCAGGTCGGGGGCAAAACGATCCGCGGTTCGGACGAGGTCCGTCCCAGCGACGCGCAAGGTCGTCTCGATTTGCACAAGCACCCAGGCCGCCAGCGCAGGGATGAGCCCGGCAGCCACCGCAAGCGCATGAGTCTGCGGGCTGGCCTGAAAGGCTTGAGCGGTCATGACCAGACCGATCCAGAGTAGGATTCCGAGCGTGACCTCCAGAGGGACCACTCGGAGCACCTGTCCCACGAGGCCGACTAATGCGATAATGCAGATCACGCCGCCATTCATCCATGAATAGCCCCACCGTGCGCCCATGGCTTTCCAGCCTGGATGTCCGATGTAAAGGGTGGTGGCAAAAGGGCTACCTAGGCACGCTGCGACGATGCTGCCGATGCCGTTTGCCAACAGTGACGGGCGTGTGGGGTAGCGGTCCCCCGCGGCTTCAGCGC
>CANLCA010000309.1 GCA_947487925.1 Verrucomicrobiales bacterium
GGGGGGGGGGCCGCCCGGTCGTGCCAAGCCATAGCGTTGGGCCATCTGAGGGTTTCTCGAAGGGTCCGTAGAACTCGCGTCAGCCGAAGCCGCACTGGCCGCAACCGATGCCGCAGCAAGCGCAGCTTGTTTGGCCGCCTTCTGCATTTCCTCAGTCAACTCCAATTTTAGGAAGACCTGGTTGTCGACTCCAGCCTTTAAGGAAACGCCGGCAAGGAGGGTTGTGGCAAGTCGTTTGACCTGGATCATATGAGCGGCGGTGATGTCGGGACGCGAACGTTTCGCCATCGTCAAGACCGCGCCCGGATCTACCTTCCACACACCCACTATCTTTAAGTCTTCGAACTTCGAAGTCTTTCCGGTGTTGAGGTAGGCGGTGAGGTCTTTGATATCCACTTGGTCGAACAGTTGCTTCAGCTCCTCGTTTTCAAGCAGACCCTGAGTGCGGGTGTGGTTGAGGATGTCGACGATCGGCCCCTGGCTCTGAAGGAGGGTGAGGAAATCGGTGTCGGCAGCAATTTCACCGAACTCCGGCCGCTCGCTGAGCGACAGGAATTGGGGATAGGTGGCCATGCGGCCCCAAAGCAGCGGGTTGTTGTAGACGAGGCCGAGAAAGTCGGCGGTCTGGTAGAACTTGACTGGGGTCCGGTCGAAGCCAACGACACTGCGATCCAATCCGCTGGAGTGCAACTCGGTTCTTGCCTGGTTCAAATAACGCAGCCAGGTAGGATCGTTTTCGCCCGCCGAAAGTTGGATGCTGGCGTAGCCCCCGACGTAGATGAACAAGCCCAGGATCAAGGAGTAGACCGTGGCCGTCACAAACCCGAGAGGGATGCCGAGACGGCTGTTGATGCGGCGCCAGTTTGAGAAGTGGCGTTCATCCGTTTTGTATTTGAAATGCAGCTCGACGAGGCGGTGAATATAAAAACTAAGCCCGATAAAGAGGAGGTTGACGACCGCAAAAACAATGAGAGGGGGCAGCAGGACTTTCGCGACCGGGTTGGTGACCTCCATCGAGGGCAACAACTTGGCTGCCAATGGGGACAAGGGTCTCGCAAGTAGAAGGGCTGCCATGAAGCCCACGAAAGATACGAGCATACGAATGGCACCCTTGCCGTATCCAATGGCACCAAACGCAACGAACAAGCCAATGACAAGAATCCAGACTAGCATAGGTTTTGATCGTGGCGCATTGAACTTTAGAAAGCACGCAAAAAATGTACCATGTCGCGAGGTTTATTTAGCAAAATATTAAGATTGCCTTTGAACATAGGCCCTCATTTTTGCTATCTCTCGGCTGTCGCACCTTTCAATTCCATGGAATCCACGAAGAATGAGCCCGTAGCCGCGAGGCGGAATTTCCTTAAAGAAGGGCTGGCCGCGCTGCTCGGCTCCATCGTTGCCGTCATTCCGGGTTTGGCCGGGCTTGCCGTTTTCTTGGATCCGCTTCGGCGAAAAGGGGGCTCTCAGGGGCGTTTGATTCGCGTGGCGAGCATGGGGGCCATTCCCGCGGATGGAACACCCGCCAAATTCTCCGTGGTGGCGGACAAGATCGATGCCTGGAATAAGTTCTCCGAAACACCCATCGGCGCCGTCTACCTGCGCCGCGACGGCCCAGATAAGATCGTGGCCCTCAACGTCGTCTGTCCTCACGCGGGATGTTTTGTGACCCTGCAAAAGTCGGGGAAGGAGTTTTTATGCCCCTGCCATGACAGCCGATTCGCTTTGGACGGCCGTATCACGAGCCCTTCGAGTCCAAGTCCGCGGGGGCTGGATTCTCTGGAGGTCGAGCTTCGGAAGGATGAGATCTGGGTGCGCTTTCAGAATTTTCAACCGGGCAAGAAAGAGAAGGCGCCAGTCGGATGAAAGCCCTGCTGAATTGGCTGGACCACCGAACAGGGATCCGGAAGCTGGCTCAGGAGGCCCTGTATGAGAACATCCCTGGCGGAGCTCGTTGGCGCTATGTTTGGGGGAGTACGCTGACGTTCACCCTCTTTGTGCAGTTTGTGACAGGGATGGTTCTCTGGATGGCCTATGCACCCAGCGCGCAGACGGCATGGGAGAGCGTTTTTTATATCCAGCACGAAATGTGGGGAGGATGGTTTTTACGGGGGCTGCATCATTATACGGCGCAGGCCATGACGATCCTGCTGGTCCTTCACCTCATGCAGGTGGTGGTGGATGGCGCCTACAAAGCTCCGCGGGAAGTCAATTTTTGGTTTGGAATGGCCCTGCTTTTCCTGGTCCTTGCACTTTCTCTCACCGGCTATCTGCTGCCCTGGGATCAGAAAGGGTTTTGGGCGACGAATGTGGCGACCAGCATCGCCGCGATCACTCCGTTTGTCGGGCCCGCGCTTCAGAAACTGATCGTCGGAGGCGCGGACTATGGGCATCATACCTTGACACGGTTCTTCGCCCTGCACGCGGGCGTTCTTCCAGCCCTTATTGTGGCTCTTTTGGTGGGACACATCTACCTTTTCCGGCGGCACGGCATCACCGCAAAGAAGCCCTCACGCAAGCCGGACGCCCCATTTTGGCCCGATCAGGTTTTGATGGACGCGGTGGCATGCCTCGCAGTCCTGGCGACAATCCTTTTCCTGGTCATCCGGAATCACGGTGCCGACCTGGGAGCGCCCGCAGATCCTTCGGAGCCCTATTCGGCAGCCCGGCCCGAGTGGTACTTTTTGTATCTGTTCCAGTTTCTAAAGTATTTTCCGCAAGGCACCGAGGTGTTGGGAGCGATGGTCATACCAGGGATCCTGACTGCGGTTGTGCTGGCCATGCCTTTCATCGGACGCTGGAGGCTTGGGCATCGCTTTAATTTGGGAATTTTGTTCGCCTTGATTGCCGGGGCTGGCCTACTGACGTACCTGGCCCTCGAAAGTGACGCCAAGAATGTGGAGTATCAGGAATCGGTCAAGCTGGCCACAAAGGAGGCTGCACGCGTTAAGGAGCTGGCCACTTCTCCGACGGGAGTTCCGGCGACAGGCGCCGCTAGTTTGTTAAGATCAGATCCCTTGACGCGGGGTCCAAAGTTATTTGCCAAGCATTGCTCCAGCTGCCATCGCCACGGTGGGGGCGATGGCATGGGCAACCCGGTGACCGACCCGATCAGTGCCCCGGAACTCCGAGGGTTCGCGAGCCGGGAATGGATTGCAGGGATTCTAGACCCGGAGCGTGTCTCAAGCCTTCAATATTTTGGCGGAACGCGATTTAAGGAGGCGAAAATGGTCCGCTTTGTGAAAAGAGATATCGCCAAATACGATGGGGAGCAGAAGGAGAACCTGAAGAAAGTCATTCTAGCTCTCTCAGCTGAAGCCAACCTGCCCATGCAACGAACGCAGGACAAGGCCGATGCGGCCGCAATCTTGGAGGGCAGGAATCTGCTGAGCAGTGAAGCGATGCGATGCACCGAATGCCATTCGTTCGGCAAACCCAATGAGGATCTCACGGCCCCAGACCTGACCGGCTATGGAACCCGTCAGTGGTTGATCGAGCTCATTTCCGACCCCGCCCATGTCAAGTTCTATGGGTCTCGAAACGATCGCATGCCCTCCTTCGGGCAGGACAAAATACTGGACCGGCAGTCGGTAGAGTTGCTAGCAGATTGGCTGCGCGACGATTACTATCGCCCGTGACAAGTTGGCCACGATGCCTGCCTCACCCGGCCGATTCCTTGGATCCTCGGGAATGTCCTGCCCTCGACGAATGTAGGGTTGAGAAGGTAAAGTTGCCTGACCGGACGCTGCCGGCACCATCGCGGTGTTGAGAAGCCGGACGGCGTCGGCACGTCAATGGTTATGGACACTTTGAACCCGAAGCATTTTATCAACCGGGAGCTGAGCTGGCTGGAATTCAACCACCGGGTCCTCGAGGAAGCTTTATGCAACGAGAACCCGCTTCTTGAGCGGGTGAAGTTTTTTTGCATCGCCAGCTCGAATCTCGATGAGTTTTTCGAGGTGCGCGTCGCTGGGATCAAGCAACAGATTGAGAGCCAAGATGACGCGCGCGGGACGGAGGGACTGACCCCGTTGGATACGTTCCGGGAGATCACAAAACGGACGAGGCGTCTTGTGGCACGGCTCTACGCGTGCTGGCGCGAGGAGCTCGTTCCCTCGCTTGCCAATCACGGCATCCGATTTCTGGAGATCCGGCATCTCGATCAAAAGGACAAGGCTTGGATTGAGAATTATTATCGATCGCAAGTCCGGCCGGTCGTGACACCGCTTGGAATCGATCCGGCCCATCCCTTTCCGCAGCTGCTGAACAAGTCCCTGAACATCATTGTCCAACTGCAGATAAAAAGCGACCAGGAGACCCATTCGAGGCTCGCCGTCGTTCAACTTCCGAGAGTTTTGCCGCGCTTAGTCAGACTACCCCGTGCGCCGGATGTGTTCGACTACGTGATGCTCGGAACATTGATCGTCCACTTCCTCGGGGATCTTTTTCCAGGCACGACGATCCAGGGCTGCTGGCGGTTCCGTGTCACTCGCAACAGCGAGTTGTACATCGACGAGGAAGATTCAGCCAGCCTGCTGCACGCCGTTGAGAACGAGCTGCACAACCGCCGGAAAGGGGCTGCGGTGCGGCTTGAAGTGGAATCCGATTGCCCCGCGTCGATCCGGTCCCATCTCCTGACAACGCTGGGGTTGCAAGAGGAGGATCTCTATATGATCAACGGCCCTCTGAACCCCTCGCACCTGATGTCAATTCTGGAAGAGGGGCACCTCGCGGATCTGAGGTATCCACGATTCACCCCGAAGGTCACGGCGGTGTTGCGCGACAGAGAAGATCTATTCGAAGCGATTCGCGAGAGGGACATTCTCCTGCACCATCCCTACGAGAGCTTCGATACCGTTGTGGATTTCCTCCAAAAAGCGAGCGAAGACCCCGATGTGCTGGCGATCAAACA
>CANLCA010000310.1 GCA_947487925.1 Verrucomicrobiales bacterium
CACCGCCGGCAAATGTCTCCCGACTGGACGCCTTATGGGTCAACTCCAACCTTTCCCCGTTCGTGGCGTAGATCACGGTATGATCTCCGACCACATCCCCTCCGCGCAAGGCGTGCATCCCAATCTCTGTGGCGCCGCGCTCCCCTACGATCCCTTCGCGGCCGTGGCGCAGCACTTCCTTTAGCTGCAGACCTCGAACTTCGGCCAAGATTTCAGCAAGCGTCGCAGCGGTCCCGCTCGGGGCGTCCTTCTTGAGCCGATGATGCATTTCAACAATTTCAAGGTCGTAGCCAGGACCCAAAATCTCCGCGGCCTTGCGCGTCAACCAAAACAACGTGTTCACGCCCGTGGAATAATTCGAGGCCCAAACCATCCGCACCCGGTCGGCAAGAGCCAGGATGCTTCGCTTGTCTGCCTCGCTGTGCCCGGTTGTTCCGATGATCAGGGATTTCTGGTGAGCGGCGCATAGCTGGGCAAGTGGCGCGGTGGCGCTATGAAAACTGAAATCGATCACCACGTCACATCGATCAATCATCACGCCCAGGTCGTCTCCCATATCGGCTTCCCCAACGACCTCCACGGAGTTCAACCGCGCGGCGCATGCCACCAGGGCTTGCCCCATCCTGCCTTTGGACCCATTTATAAGAATTTTGACAGCATTCGGCATGGGAAGTATTCCTGAATTCGATTAACCAAAAAAAAGAGCGATGACGCCGAGCCCCTGTTCAAGCTCCATTCGAGAAAAAGCTTCCTCGGCATCGGCTAGCGGAGAATCGCACAAGCCCTCATTGTGGCGCTCAGAATTTCTCGATTCCTGGGAGTGATCGCCACCAAGGGAAGACGAGACTCCTCTTGAATGATCCCTAGCATGGCCAAGGCCGCTTTAACGGGGGTCGGATTGGACTCCAAAAACAGATCCTTAAACAAGGAATAATATCGTTGGTGGATCTTGAGCGACCGGGAGACTTTGCCGGAGGCGTACAACCTCACCATGTTCGAAATCTGACGCGGGATCACATTGGAGGCGACGCTGACGACCCCATCAGCCCCGACTGCCATAAACGGAAGAGTGAGGGAATCATCACCGCTCAGAATCGTAAACCGCGGCCCGAGGGCCTGGCGCAGCTGGCTGACACGGTCGGGGTTGCCGCCCGCCTCCTTGATACCAACTATGGACCGAGAAGCCGTCGCCAACCGGACAACGGTGTCGACGCCAATCTCGATGCCGCAGCGGCCCGGAATGCTGTAGAGCACCAGAGGCAACGGGCTTGATTGAGCAATGGCCATGAAGTGCTGAAACAACCCCTCCTGCGTGGGTTTGTTGTAGTAGGGAGCCACTTGGAGCGAGCCGTCAGCCCCGGCACGTTCAGCGCCTTGCGTGAGGAAGATGGCTTCGCGGGTTGAGTTCGCCCCGGTCCCCGCGAGAACCTTCACCCTTCCCCCCGCAACCCGCACGGCGATCTCCACAACCCGGGCGTGCTCGTCATAATCCAAGGTCGGCGATTCTCCGGTGGTTCCGACCGGAACGATTCCATCCACACCGGCCTTTATCTGGAGCTTGATCAACCGTTCCAAGGCGGGTTCGTCCAACACACCCCCCTTAAACGGCGTCACGATTGCGGTATAGGTTCCTTTGAACATGACAAAGCGATATGGAGCTTCCACTAAATCTCAATAATTCCCGAAAAAGTAAAGTCCGCGGGTCCGCTCAAACACACATCGGAAAACTGGCCACTCCGGGAATCAAACCTGACCTCCAGCACGTCGCCACCTTGGACCAGCACCTTGACTGGAGAACTGAACCCATGGACCCTGGATGCGATGAGTGCTGCGGCAGTCACGCCAGTGCCGCAGGCTAAAGTTTCGGCCTCCACCCCCCTTTCGTAAGTCCGGACACGGATCAGGGAAGGCTCCTTGACTTCTACGAAATTGACGTTGGTGCCTTTCGGACTAAAATGAGAGTGACCGCGAAGTTCGATGCCCAACTGAGCAACCGGAATACGATCGACATGGGGAACAAACACCACGGCGTGGGGAACACCCGTGTTCACCGAATGGACTAGCAGAGGGCCTGCAGAGGTCGACACCGTCTCAGAAAGTCTAATCGCTCCCGGCGATGTGAGGCTTACAGAGACTGCTTCCCCAACAAACGAGGCGCGAATGACCCCGGCTCCTGTCTCGAAGGAAACGGCTCCTTGGACGCCAGTGATCTTTTGGATAAAACGGGCGAAACAACGCGCACCGTTCCCACACATATCAGCAGTGCTTCCGTCGCTGTTGTAAAACGCCCAGGCCCAGTCCGCGCTGCCAGAGGCGCACGGAATGAGAATCAGAAGTCCATCCGCTCCGACTCCTCTCTGGCGATCGCAGAGGCGGACGATCTGGGAAGGGTTCAGATGAACCCGGCCATCCCGATTGTCCAGGAGGACAAAATCGTTGCCGGCACCGTTCATCTTGGTGAATTCCAAACGCATGTGGTCGGAAATTATAGGTCCAAGGCCGAATTTCAAGAACCTTTGAGCACCGTAATTGAACTTTACACCTCAAACCCAAGCTCGCAAAGTCACCCCCGGCGATTGCTAGGCCTTGGACTCCGCCAACCATTTGGCGATCAAAGTGGGACCAGGAAGTCATCAGTATTGTCGGGCGCGGGAGAGGATGCCTGCATGCAAGAACGCCACAGCGCCGACTTCTGTCCGATGGGATCCATCACTGAGACGGCAGTTCAACGTTTTGAAGATTGAAAAAGGCCTGGATGAGAGAGACTTGACGAGGAATGAGGCAGTTCTCTTATGGATCCTGTGAGCGACTCGGTACGACTTATTCGCCAAGTTCTTGTGAAGATTCCCCCGGGGCAATGCCCTTTGAAGGTTCATGGTCTCGATCTTCTCCAGACCCACTGGAGACCTTTCCAATAAGGATTCACCCTGGAAAAAGCAGCTGAGAAACCACTAATTTTCGCTCATCATCACTCATACAACAAGCTGTGAAAAATAACGATTTCGACGCTGATTCACTGTATGGATGAGGTGCTCAGTCAGCGTAACTTCTTCACCATTAGTGTCACTGAGCGAAAATTAGTGGTCCAACTTCCGTTTTTAGGTTCACCGGCCTAGATGGCCAATTGTCACCGATGGAAAACGAGCCGAGGCATAGCTCCCAAAATCAGACCAAAGTCCTGGTCTGTTTCGCGGTCTCCGAAGAAGCCGCTCCTTTCAAAAGACTCGCGCGCCGCGATCAGTCCATTGCGGTTCTCGTGACAGGAATGGGACGGCTCAACGCGCGAAAGAGCGTTGTCGCCGTCCTGGAAAAATGCCGCCCCAATTTTGTGATCACTTCCGGATTCGCCGGTGCACTTAATCCAAACTCGACGCGCGGTGAAATTGTGGGCAGTTGGGATCCGGAGTTCCCAGGGTCTGTGATCCTGAAATCAAACGCGAAGCTTGTCCGCTTCCTTTGCTCTGAAATTGTTCTCAGCCAATCGAAACAAAAGCGAGAGTTGTTCGATGCGGGAGCAGGGGATGCCGTCGAGATGGAGTCTGAAGTCATTCGGAGGGAATGCGCGAGCAGAGGTATTCCTTCGGCAACGTTGCGAGTCATCTTGGATTTAGCGGAGGAAAACTTGCCAGTCGACTTCGAGGCAGTCCTAGATTCACGCAAGGAAATCAACTGGATTCGATTTGGAATCTGGCTTCTGAAAAACCCCCTGGCTATTCCCAAACTCATCGCTTTCAACAAGCAAGTCACGTTTTGCGCGACCACGTTGGGAACCTCGCTTTGGACAACCCTTCGAGCCGCCGGCAACCAGGATGAAAGACTGCTTCGCTCAACCCAGCCAGAACATGAGAATCATTTCGCTGACAGCCAGAACCAACAGGTTGATCCATAGAAACCATTCTCGCAAGGCGAGTCCGCGTTGCGGTGCGGAAGCGAGCTGAAAGATCATCTTGGCCGCACCCAAATCCAGCACATCCCCTCCTTTGATCCGGGTGTCCCTCATGCGCGCACCATCCACGCAAACCCATGCCTCTTCTCGTGCTTTCAGGTGAAAGAAACCATCCGGGGTCAACTCGATGCAGGCATGGCCAGCCCATACACCATCGTCCTCCAACCTCAGGTCATCCGTGGGGCCTCTCCCAATGCGAAGAGGTAGCTGTTTCGGAACAAATAAATCCCCAGCCCTTAGACCACCGACAATCTGCAACTGAATCACGCTATATCCGGCGGAAGATTCCGCCCTTAAAAAAGTCGCCGAGGCACATTGATCTGGTCGCCCGGATATACGGGGATGTCCAACTTCGTATCACGCTGCGCCTTGATGCAATCCACAATGAATTTTTCACCGTTGGCTCGGGTCAGCTCCACGTTTCGTTTATCAGCGAAATCCGTAAAATCACCCGCCGCGGCGATCGCACGCAACACCGTCATATCGCCAGCGTAGGGTTGCAAACTGGGACCTCGCACCTGGCCGCTCACGGCGTAAAAACGGGAATCAGTTCTCACGGTAACGGTCAATCTTCGATAATAGTGCGGGACATAGAGTTTGTGAATCTCCTCCTGCACTTTCCCCGCCGTTTTGCCTGCCGCAACCAGTTTTCTCTCATGGGGCAGTGTGATAGTGCCGTCCTCCAGAACACGAACTTCATGCGGGAAAGGGTTGGGAATATCGGTGAAGAGGATCGAGATACGATCGCCAGTGCTGATGATGTCAGGCGACACAACCTTCTTGGGCTTGCCGTCGGGGCCGGTGTCGGCAGGTTGATGGGTCACATTACCAGTGGTGCCACAACCCACAACCCAGAGCAAAGCACACAGGGTCACCATGAACGACCCTCGGCTCCTTATCCATCTCACAAATTTCAACATATGATCCCAACAAACAAGAATGGTCGCGCCCACCGTGATGC
>CANLCA010000311.1 GCA_947487925.1 Verrucomicrobiales bacterium
CACCATCGTCATGCCGATCGCGACGATGGCAATCACGGCAATCTGGTTCGCGATGTTCAGGAGATTTTCGGATTTCAGAAAATTCGGCCAACGGTAGGGTCGCGGGGTGATCACGCGCGGTTTGCCGAGGGAGGGGAAGTCGGTCTTCAAATCCGAGAAGACAAGCCAGGCTCCGGTGATTTGCGTGCAGGCGATGGCCTCCATCTGACCGCCCGTTGCGGCGATCGTCCGCAGCGCTTCGCGGGCAGCGCTGGGCTCGCCTCTCACAACGGCGAGCACGCGCCCGCCCGCCACGACGAGTTCGCGCTCAAGCTTCGCGGCGAAGAGGGCGTCGCCTGGCTGGTCGCTCGCCGCGATCAGCACGCGCGGCGATTCTCCGAACTGCTCCCGGATCGCCGCGGCCACCTGCCGCGCGGCGGCTTCACCCGTGAGTGATTGTTCGCTGTAAGTCACCGCGCTAAAAAACCCGCACAGCAGCAGCAGCACTAAAAGCATGCCGTAATCGGCCAGGAATCCGTGGATGGAGCGCTTCATAGCATCAGGCCACTGCGAGCCGCATAATCTGCTCCTGGGTCGCTGCGCGCGCGTCCTCAATCTCACCCGTCACCCGGCCCTCATGCATGACAAGGATGCGGTCGGCCATGCCGAGGACCTCGGGCAACTCCGAACTGATCATGAGGATCGATCTTCCCGCAGCGGCGAGTTCGTTCATCAGTTGATAGATTTCGTACTTTGCGCCGACGTCAATGCCACGAGTCGGTTCGTCGAAAAGGAGCACTTCGCAGTCTCTGGCGAGCCATTTTGCCAGCACCACTTTTTGTTGGTTCCCGCCTGAGAGATTGCCGGCGGGTTGTTCCTGATCCTTTACTTTGATCCTGAGCTTCTCCACGTAGCGGGTGAACTCCGCACGTTCTAGCGCCCCCTGAACGAAGCCTCGCAAGGAGAATCGAGGCAGGTTTGGCAGACCGAAGTTCTCCCGGACCGAATGGCCAAGCACGAGTCCTTGCAGCTTGCGATCTTCAGTCAGGAGTGCAATGCCGGACGCGATTGCATCCTGGGGCGATGTGAGTGGCAGCAACCGACCGTCCAGACGGATCTCTCCCGCATCCCGCCGATCAGCGCCAAAGAGGAGACGTGCAGTTTCGGTGCGGCCCGCCCCAACCAGCCCAGTGAGAGCGAGGATCTCGCCGCGGCGCACGGAGAACGAAACATCCCGAACCGCCCGTCCACGGCACAGGCCCTGAACCACCAGCCGAGGCGCTCCAACCGAGGCAGATCGGGGAGGAAATTCGTCTTTTAACTCGCGGCCGACCATGAGCTGGATCATTTCGTTTCGCGTGATTTGGTTGATGAGGCGTTCGCCGACATTCCTGCCGTCGCGCAAGACTGTCACGCGATCGGCGATCGCGAACACTTCGTCCAACCTATGGCTAATGTAGATGACGCCGATGCCCTGACTTTTCAGATCACGGATGATCTGGAACAAATGCTCGACTTCGTGGGAGGTGAGGGCGGCGCTCGGTTCGTCCATGACGAGGATGCGGGCGTCGGAAGCCAGGGCCTTGGTGATTTCGACCAGCTGTTGTTGCGCCGTCGTGAGCCGACGGCAGGGTGTGTCGAGGTCGAGCTCAACGCCGAGGCGTTTCAAGAGCTCAGCAGAGCGTTGTCGCTCATGCTTTTTGATCACAAATCCGGCCCGTGTCGATTCCTGGCCGAGGAGAATGTTTTCACACGCGGTCAGGCCGGGAACGAGGTTGAACTCTTGGTAGATCACAGCCACGCCCGCACGACGAGAATCGTGCGGCGAGCGAAACTGTCTCTCGCGGCCGGCGACGGCGATGGTGCCTTGATCCGCCTCTTGGGCGCCGCCAAGGACTTTCATCAGCGTGCTCTTCCCCGCTCCGTTCTCGCCAAGCAAGGCCAGCACTTCACCAGGGTTCAGGACAAGATCCACGCCGCGCAACGCTTGCACACCGGGAAATGATTTCACAATCCCGCGCATCGACAGCAGCGGCGCTAGCGAGCTCGTCATCTCAAGGCCCGTTCCCATGCCGTTTACCTCACCCGATGATCTGCCTCGATCGCTCATGAGGCCGCGTTACTGAAGCGTAGGATCCTTCAGTGCGTCCGCCCTGCGGTAGAGGCTTGTGGGAATGAGCCTTTGAGGTGGCAGCGTCTCCCCTTTCGAGTGACGAATGATCGACTCCACGATCTGGACCCCCATTTTGTCCGGAAATTGTATAGGGTCAGCGTAGATCTTTCCATCTTTGATCGCCTGTTTGCCTTCCGGTTGGCCGTCAAATCCAACGATCAACACTTGCGTCTTTCCCGCCTTTTCAAGCGCGGCCCTGGCACCCAGGGCGGCTGGATCGTTGATGGCGAAGATGCCTCTCAAATCCGAATGGGCTTGCAACGCGTCCTCGGCGGCTTTGTAGCCCACATCCTTCGCCCCGCCGCTTTCCAGTTCGGTGACGATTTCAACCTTGGACCGGCTCCCGGCGTTGTGGGCTTCGATGACTTCGCGGAAGCCTTTGACCCTCAGGATGCAGGACTCGGCTTGTTTGAAGTGGAGCACAGCGATTTTGCCGCCCGCTTCGCCGAGCGCCTCGATCATCGCTTTGGCTGCCTCTTTCCCGCCCCCGTAATTGTCAGTGGCGATCTGCGTCACGATCTTGACGCCGGGCTCGTTGCACGGGATGTCCACAGTGAAGACGGGGATGCCCGCGGCGTTGGCTTCCTGGATGACGGGCACAATGGACTTGGAGTCACATGGGCTCAGCACAATAGCGCTGACCTTTTTCACGATGAAATCCTTGATCTGGTTGCTTTGCTTGGCGACGTCTTTGTCGCCGCTCACGACGATGGTTTCGTAGCCATGCTTTTTTCCCTCGGAAACGACGTGGTCGCCGATCACCTTGAAGAAGGGGTTGTCGAGCGTGAGCAACGAGACGCCGATGGTGCCCTTCGCCCCGACTCCTGTGGACTGGGGGGTAGAGGGACCCGCGGGTTTATCGCATCCGGCGAGGAATACCAGTGAACACGCGATCAATGCCAGGAGAGGTTTTTTCATAAGTGATGGATCCCGAGGCTATAGGAATGAACGCATCCCCGTCAATTTCAGGCTACTCGTTGGTTCCCGAGTCAGCTGGCCCATCCCGGAGGGCTTGCTCGCTGTAATCCTTCGTCTGACGCGTCCACAACTCCGCGAGTTCACGGACTTTCTCTGGCTTCGCCGCCGCGAGATCCTTGGATTCGGAACGATCGTTGCTGAGGTCGTAGAGCTCCCACGGGCTGTCTTTGCCTGAAGCGACAATTTTCCAGTTGCCGAATCGGAGGGCTCGGTTGCCTTCGTGCAGCCACCACAATGACTCGCGGGCCGAACGACTGTCTTTGACGAAGAGTGGGACAAGGCTTTTGCCTGGTGCGGGTGGTACGGGCTGGTTCCTCCAGGTCTCAAGCATTCGGCCTCCCGCCAGATCCAAGATCGTGGGCACGACATCGATGACGTGCCCCGGCGTGTGCCGGAGTTCACCGCGTTTGGCGATCCCTCGCGGCCAATGGACGATTAAAGGCGTGGAGATACCGCCCTCATGGACCCAGGTCTTGTGACGTCGAAAAGGGGTGTTGGCCAGGCTCGACCAACCCGGTCCGATGCTGAGAAACGTCGCCCCGGTGCCGCATTGGGCGTCGGGATCGTGGTCGTCGCCGCGGACCATCATTTCGGCGCTGGCGCCGTTGTCGGAGAGAAAGACCACAAGGGTGTTGTCCAGCGCGCCCATCGTGCGAATCTGCCCGATCACGCGGCCAATCTCGTAGTCCATGCGACTGACCATGGCGGCGTGGACCGCCATCTTGTCCGCCTGGAACCTCTTCTGGGCCGCACTCAGCTCGCTCCATGGGAGCGGGCGGTTTACCTCATTCGGCCCCAGTTTTGCGATGGCCTTGGGAAAGGGGTATGGGGGGCCGATCTCGCGTTCGACGGCCGAGAGGGTGTCGCCGCCGATTCCCATCTGGCGCATCCGCCGCCATCGTTCCTCGCGCAGCGCATCCCAGCCGGGCAGATAGCGGTCGCGGTAGACGGCGATGTCCTCCGCCGGGGCTTGGACCGGGAAGTGGGGCGTGGTGAAGGCCAGGAACTCAAAGAACGGCTGCGCCGAATGTTTCTCCGCGTGTTCTTTCAGGCATTTGATGGCGTGGTCCGCGATGGCTGTTGTCGTGTAATAACCACTGCCGACGGCCACTGCCGGGAGAGGCAGATCGTCCTCCGTGTGCAGCCGGGGGGAGAAATGGCGGTCGTGGTCATTGAGGCTGTAGGAGTGGGTGAATCCATTTTGCATCGGTTTGCCATCGACATGCCACTTTCCCGAGTGATACGAGCGATAACCGAGCGGCCCGAGCATCTCCGGGAGCAGGCGCGCCCACGGTGGACGTGTGCCAGAATTGCCGCTCGCCACCCCGGGGATCGTGTCGCGTCGCACCTGCTGCGCGTAGTAGCCCGTCAGAATCGCGGCTCGCGAAGGCCAGCATCGGGCCGTGTTGTAGAACTGCGTGAAACGGAGACCGCCCCTGGCGAGCGCGTCCAGGTTTGGGGTGGCAATCTCCCCGCCGTAGCATGCCACGTCCGAGTAGCCCATGTCATCGGCCACGATGAGCAGGACGTTTGGCCTCGGCGCCTCGGCCGTGGAAGGGCAGGACGGCATCACAATGAGGAGCAGCGGGATGAGAAAGCCCTTCATAATTTCCGTTCGACTCATCTTGCGGGAATTCATCGCCGCATCCTATCACATGGCCAACCTCGCTGTCGCGGAAGAAAAACGAGCTTCACAGGTTCTTCCTTAGCGATCTTTGCGACTTTGCGTGAGGCATGGTTTGGGAAGGAAGGGACTAGGCCTCACTCAAAGTCGCA
>CANLCA010000312.1 GCA_947487925.1 Verrucomicrobiales bacterium
CGGTATAGTTTCCCCGTGCGACGATCGAAGGTCACCGACACCCTCTGGCTGTGCCTTCATTTGGTTTCCCTTGGTTGCCTGGCTGTTTCGGTGCTTGGGGACTCGTCGGGCAGTTGGAGGTTGTTCAGCTCGCGCGACGGATTGCACGATTCCTTCAGCACTTCCATCACCTGGAGCCCTCGCAGCAATATCTGGGTGAAGCACGGAGAATTCGATTCGTTGACGATGTTCGACGGATACGAAACCAGAACGTTTCCATCCCTCGGTACGGGCAGGCTCCGGGTCTACGAAAGCCGTTCCGGACAGCTGTGGACACTTTATCCAAATGGTTTGGCGGAGTTTCGAAACCGGAAATGGGTCTTGCACCCCATCGAGGCAATTTCCAGGGAAATGCAGACCAATCTCATCCGGCAAGTGCGTCAGATCCCCGTTGTGCCCGCCGAGCGCGATCACGTCTTTTTTTTGGTGTCCGATCGCTTGATGGAATTCCATGCCTCCACTGGCAGGCAGACGGTGATTTTGAGGGCATCGGATACGCGTCTGGAAATGTTCATAGACATGATAGAGCGCCAGGATGGCAGCCTTTGGTTGACTGGTCGACGCGGAATTCTGCGGATTCCAGGTCCCGTACGGCAGATATCCACAGCCTCCGTGCCCGAGGAATTTCTGCTACCCACAGATTTGAAGGTCCGAGATTTGCATCGTCCTATCGAGGCGGCTACAAAAGGTTTGACCTTGATCGCAGAAGTGTCGCCTTCGGAGCCGCGAGTCATCGTGAGCTTCGACGGAAAAGGGTGGGGGGTGCGATCGGGTGGAGGCGAAAAGGTTCACTATGCATGGCAGACCAGTGATGGGGCGATTTGGGCTCAGTCCATCAATAAGATTGTCAGGTTTGGGGAGAAGGGGCCCGGGGAAGGAACGGGAGCGAAGGAAGAACTTCAAGCGGGCCAGTTTTTTGACGTCACCGGGGCAAATTCGGGAGTGTTTTGGATGGCGACATCCGATGGAGTGGCGCGTTTCACACCTCTTCCTTGGCAGGTTCCTGAGGGCTTGACGTGGCAAGGCTTGAGCTATCACGCATTTTTTCAGCAAGCCGGCGGCGATTTGTGGTTCGCGGCTTCCGGCGGGATGGGCCACTACGGAGTTTCCGGTTGGAAGCAGGTTCCTTGGCCTGAGGATTTTGAGGTTGTTTTCAGGCCCGGAGAATCTCTTTTTTCATTGCCCGATGGCCGCCTTTTGTTGAACACCCGGGACCGGGTGGTGACCTTTGATCCTGCCGTTGGGGATTTCAAATTCGTTGACGATTTTGGCGGCATGACTATCCGCAAGGTTGTAGGAACGTTTGCGGGCGGATCCCTGGCAGTTCTCGTCGGCGAAACTGAAGGAACTGATTGGGTTTTCATGGCGAAGTGGTCAGGTTTGGCACCCGTCCCGTGGTGTGAGAAACGCGCGTTCGGTGGAGGGATCGGAGAGGTCCAGTTTGTCAATGAAACGGGGGATGGGGCTGTTTGGATTGGTGGGAGTGCCGGACTTTTCAAGTGCGAAAATGGGCTTGGGGAATCACTCGAGAGGATTGAGGACTCACCTGTCGATCGCGCCTCCTGTTTTGCGGAAGTCGGCAATGGAAGGATTTGGTTTGGGGCCGGGGATTTGATTTTCGGGTTCGATGGGCGCAAGTGGTCGGTTGTGGCGACCGGGTTTGATCGTGTGAACAGCCTCTGGAGCGCCCGCGATGGCAGCGTGTGGGTGGCCGCGAACAATGGGGTCTGGCGCTACCACAAAAACACCTGGGTTTCCAACGGATCAGCTGAAGGCTTGCCGAGTCCTGTGGTTTATCGGGTGTGGGAGGATAGGAAGGGTAGTTTTTGGGCTTTGACCCCATCCGGTGTGTGTCGTTACCATCCGGAAGCCGATGTGGAACCTCCGAAGACTTTCCTAAACTCGGAGGAGTCATCCAGGGTAGGCTCCACCGACGAGTCGTTCGTTGTGCACGTGTCTGGGCGTGACAAATGGAAGGTGACTGAATCCGAACGGCTGCTCTTCAGCTGGCGGATCGACGGAGGAATTTGGTCCGCCTACACAAATCTGACCGAGCTAGTCTTTCGAGGGTTGACGTCTGGCGAGCACCTGGTGGATGTCCGGGCGATGGACCGCAGCTGGAACGAAGAACCCATCCCGGCGAGCTTAGCTTTTACGACGTTCGTGCCATGGAACCGGGAACCGCGGGTGGTGGCGGTGGGTTTTGCAGGCGCCGTGGTCGCCCTGGTTTTTGCCGCGTTGGCCGCGAACCGACATCGTCGGCTTGTGAAAAGCTACGCGGAAGTGGGTCGAATCGTAGCGGTTCGAACGGCGGAGTTGGAACTTGCCAATCGGGAGTTGTTGCACAGCCAAAAAATGCGGGCCTTGGGAACCCTGACCGCGGGAATCGCCCACGATTTCAACAGCATCTTGTCCATTATAAAAGGGTCGATTCAACTGATCGAAATTCATCCTGAACAACCTGAAAAGTTTCAAGCCCGGGTCCATCGGATCAAGACAGCGGTCGACCAGGGCGCGGGGTTGGTGAAGGCCATGCTGGGGTTGAGCCGGACCACCGGTGAATCTCTTGTCCTGTGCGATCTGAATGCGCTTGTGAATGATGTTCTGAAGTTGTTGGGTGACCAGGTTCTTGGGGAAGTGGCGCTGCGCTTCGAACCAGCGGAACCGTTGCCGCTTGTGTGGGGACATCGGGATCTCGTCAAACAGATCCTGTTGAACCTGATCATCAACGCAACTGATGCCATGGTGGGGAAGGGGGAGGTGCGGATTCAGACAGGAATGACGCGTCAGCTTCCTCTGACCCTCGCATTGGAGCCGGCGGAGGCGGAAAGCTACGTTTTTAGCCGCGTGGAAGACCACGGTTCGGGCATCAAGCCTGAGGTTGTGAACCGTATTTTCGAACCATTCTTCACGACCAAATCCTTTTCAACTCGCCGCGGAACCGGGCTTGGTTTGTCCATGGTCTATGAGCTCTCGAAGGAAATGGGATTCGGTTTGGCGGTCGAATCAGAGGTTGGCAAAGGGACCCTGTTCACGGTGTTCCTGCCTGTGAAAGCAGCGCCGTCGTCCTTGAATCCTTGAAAAGACGGGTTTTGCCCAGGGCGAATATTCGTCTCATTCAACTGTCATTTTAAGGTGAATTCAATCAGAGAGTCGAATTCTTGCTTGCCTGACTGCCTCCGGGATGCCGAGAATTCTCGAAAGCAAACACCCTTGACTAACGGCATGATGATCATTGTCCATGTGCAAATCCAAGTGAAGCCTGAAGCGGTCGAAACGTTCAAAGCGGCCACTTTGGCAAACGCTCAGGAGAGCCTCAAGGAATCGGGGATTGCCCGATTCGATGTCGTGCAGCAGACAGATGACCCTTCGCGGTTTGTGTTGGTGGAAGTCTACCGTGATCCCGAAGCGCCTGCGAGGCACAAGGAATCAACTCACTACATCGCATGGCGCGACGCGGTGGCGCCGCTGATGGCGGCACCCCGTACCAGCATCCGATACCAGGCCGTTTTTCCTGCCGAACATGGATGGTGAACCGATATCGCGATTTGAGATCTCGGCTCCGACCCGGATTATTTTCGGGGCCGGGGTGGCCGGGGAGATTCCCGCATTGGTGAGATGCCTTGGGAGCCGTGTTTTGTTCGTGACGGGATCCAAGCCGGAGAGGCATTTGTCAATTGAGGCGGGCATTCGGAACGCCCCCTGTGCAGTGACCGTGTTTGCCGTGCCAACGGAACCCGGGATCGAAACGGTGCGACGCGGGGTGGAGATGTTGGAAGAATTCGGGGCTGACGTCGTGGTGGCGGTTGGCGGGGGGAGTGTGTTGGACGCAGGCAAGGCCATCGCAGCGCTCGCCGAGGCTGGGGATCCCGTGGAATCGTACCTGGAGGTGGTTGGATTGGGACGTGCCATCGAGAGGCCTGGCGTTGCCTGCGTGGCTGTGCCGACGACGTCGGGCACCGGCGCTGAAGCGACTCGAAATGCGGTGTTGGGCGTTCCGGAGCAGCGTGTCAAGGTCAGCTTGCGCAGCCCGTTTGTGCTTCCGCGGGTTGCGGTGGTGGACCCTTTGTTGACGGTCAGCATGAGCCCGGACTTAACGGCCAGCACCGGATTGGATGCGTTGACGCAGCTGATAGAGGCTTTTGTCTGCATGCGCTTCAATCCGGTTGTGGATGCGTGGTGCAGGGAAGGGTTGCGGCGGATTTCGGGGTCCTTGCGGGAGGCTTACGCAAACGGTGGAAACCTCTGTGCGCGAGAAGATCTTTCGCTGGCGAGCCTGCTCAGCGGCTTATCTCTGGCCAACGCTGGGCTCGGGGCGGTGCACGGCTTTGCGGGGCCGATTGGAGGCATGTATTCCGTCGCTCATGGAGCTGTCTGTGCCGCGCTGCTGCCGTCGGTGATGGAGGCCAATCTGAAGGCGCTGAGCGATCGATTGCCGTCCCACCCCGCCGTGAAACGTTACGAGACGGTTGCACGGTTGTTGACTGAAGATCCGCAGGAATCAGCTGCGGGCGGCGTCGCATGGGTCCGAGCCCTGTGCTCGAGCATGAGCACTCGTTCGTTGCGCGCGTTGGGTGTTTCGTCGGATGAGTTTCAGAAAATCTCCCAGAAAGCTTCCGCGGCAAGCAGCATGAAGTCCAATCCTGTGAAGTTGAGTCACGACGAGTTGGTGCAGATCCTCGAGAACGCTTGGGATTAAAGCACTCTCCGTTCGAGGACATTGGGTCCTGAACGTGTAATCCTAAAAACGGCAGTTGAACTGCAATTCTCTTTGTAAGTTGTTGCCACAATTCGGAATCCAACTGCTCCGCAGTTCACGTTTTGGGTGAAATGCGCTTCTTCTGCAACGTGTTGTAATAGAGATGA
>CANLCA010000313.1 GCA_947487925.1 Verrucomicrobiales bacterium
CCCCGGCCTTGGCGGGCCTGACTTGGTCTTCCTTGGGTGACACGGGGGTGACTGTTCAAATCTGATACGGAGAGAACCCACACATGCCACTGATCGACAGCCTCAGTCCAATGCAGCAGTTCCTGCTGTTCAGCGCGCTCAAAGTGCTGTGCGTGTTTGTGATGGTGCTGCCCATGATCGGCTGTTCGGTGTTGGCGGAAAGGAGGGTGTCCGCTTGGATTCAGGACCGGATTGGACCGAACAGGGTTGGCCCCTTGGGGCTGCTTCAGCCTCTTGCCGATGGAGTCAAGTCGATGCTCAAGGAGGATTTCACGCCTGATCATGTGCGAAAAGCCTATTTTTGGCTGGCCCCCGCCATCACGGTAATCCCCGCTTTTCTGACCCTCGCGGTGATTCCATTTGGTTCGCGCCTGGGCTCGGAACGGATGGTGATCGCGGACCTGAACGTGGGGATATTGTACACGTTCGGAATCGTTTCTCTCGGGGTTTATGGGATTGTCTTGGCCGGATATTCCTCGAACTCAAAGTATCCCTTTTTGGGCGGCATCCGCGCAAGCGCTCAGATGATTTCCTATGAGATCGCGATGGGGATGTCCGTGGTGCCGCTCTTCATGCTGGTCCAAAGTTTGAACCTGAGCGACGTGATCGCTTATCAAGCGAACGGGGCATGGCTGGTCTTCAAGCAGCCTCTGGCGTTCATCATCTTTCTCATCGCAGCCTTCGCCGAAACCAACCGCCTGCCATTCGACCTTCCGGAATCGGAGACGGAATTGGTTGGCGGCTACCACACGGAGTACAGCTCCATGAAGTTCCTTCTGTTTTTCCTCGGGGAATATGCCAACATGATTGCGTCCTCAGCGATGATGGTGACATTGTTCTTCGGGGGATGGACTCTCCCGATCCTTGGACTGGATCAGCCCGCATCGTCTTTGCTTGGAGGATTGATTCACATCGGCATTTTTGTGGGCAAGATAGGAGTGCTGATGGGGTTGTTCATCTGGGTCCGATGGATGCTTCCGCGGTTTCGTTATGACCAGCTCATGGATTTGGGATGGAGGCGTTTTATCCCCATGGCCCTGGCGAACATCCTCCTGACGGCGGTGGTGTTGTGGGTGATGCACTGAGGCCCATTCCCGCGTATAGATCATGATCGTAAACCGCAAAGAACTGAGTTGGTGGGAGCGCTTGTATCTCCCAGCCATTGCGAGCGGCTTGAAGGTGACTATCCGGCACTTTTTCAAAAGGAAAGTGACGATGGAGTATCCGGAAGAGAAGTGGTCGCTGCCCTCCGGATACCGGGGCGCGCCCTATCTCGTGAAAGACCAGGAAGGGCGCACCAAGTGTGTCTCCTGCCAGCTTTGCGAGTTTGTTTGCCCGCCTAGGGCGATTTCTATCCTCCCTCCTGGGCCCGAATTGCAGAAGGAGGCCGGGAACGTGGAGAAGCGCCCGCGCGAGTTTGAGATCAATATGCTCCGGTGCATTTTTTGTGGACTCTGCCAGGAGGTCTGCCCCGAGGAGGCAATTTTTCTGATGAAGGATTATTCGCTGACGGGCCAAAGCCGGGAAGAGATGATCTACAACAAGGAAAAACTCCTCGCGTTGGGAGGGGTGCATAACGACACGATCATGAAGTGGAAGCACAAGGCGGTGGAGGCCGGGCGGCAGGAGGCGTTCCCCGTGGCGGAGGAATAATCATGACGACGCAGGATATCTTTTTCTACCTCTTTTCGGCGCTGACTCTGCTGTGCGGTTCGCTGGTGGTGGTGAATCCTTTCAGCCGCAACCCAGTGACGTCCGCAATGTTTCTGGTGCTGACCATCACTTCGATGGCGGGGCTATTCGTGCTGTTGCATGCGTTCTTTCTGGCGGCGGTTCAGATCTTGGTTTACGCGGGAGCCGTCATGGTGCTGTTCCTGTTTGTGATCATGCTCCTCGACCTCAAGGAGGAGCAGCTTCGGCGAATCAAGGCTTTTGGGCTCGTCTCGGGCGGCGCTTCAGTAGCCGCAATCTTGGGCGTGTTCGCGATGTCTTTGTCTCGTTCGAAAACTACGCCCGTCGGGGCGTCCCTCGATGTTGAGGGGGCCACGCGTCCGTTGGGAAAACTGCTCTTCACCGACTACGTCCTGCCTTTCGAACTCCTGTCGGTGCTGTTATTGGTGGCGATGGTCGGCGTGATTTTGCTCAGCAGGAGGGAACTGAAATGATGCACGCGGGACTCGAACACTACATGGTCGTCAGCTTTCTGTTGTTCAGCATCGGTTTGCTCGGAGTGGTTGCGCGGCGGAACTTGCTCGTGATCTATATGTCCTTGGAGTTGATGTTGAACGCCGCGAATCTTGCCCTTGTGGCGATGTCCCGTTTTAACGGAAACCTGGATGGACAGGTGCTGGTTTTTTTTATCATCACCGTTGCGGCGGCTGAGGTGGCAGTCGGCTTGGCTTTAATCGTGGCCTTGTACCGCAAGCGCCAGTCGGCGCACGTCGAGGATCTCACTTCGCTGAAATTTTAACGAGGGATGACGCTTCAAAACATAGCCTGGATCGTGTTGTTCGCCCCGCTCGCGGCGGCGGGGCTCATAGCCTTGGGGACTCGGAAGGACGCGCGTTTGAGCGCTCAGATTTCGATTGGGGCTTCCGTCCTTTCGTTTCTGATCAGCCTCGCTTTGTTCTTTGCATTCGAGCGCTTTGAACTTTCATTTTCATGGCTGGACGTCGGAGAACTCAAGGTGGATTTGGGTTTTAAATTTGACGCGCTGAGCGGGTTGATGCTTCTGGTGGTGACAGGGGTCGGCAGCGCGATTCACGTCTACTCCTACGCCTACATGGATGGGGACCGATCCTTTTCGAGATTCTTCGCCTCGATGAGCTTGTTCATGTTTTCGATGTTGGGAATCGTGGTGTCCAACAACCTTGTGCAGATGTTTGTGTTTTGGGAGCTGGTCGGGGTGAGCAGCTATCTGCTGATCGGTTTCTGGTTTGAACGTGCTTCGGCTGCAGACGCCTGCAAGAAAGCGTTTCTGGCGAACCGGATTGGAGACTTTGGTTTTTTGTTGGGGATTTTGATGGTTTGGGGACTCCTTGGAACCGTGGAGTTTGAGGTGCTGGAGTCCCATTTGAAAGCGCGCCCTGAAGCGCTGGGAGCGGCGGCGACGATGGTGGGGCTGCTTTTGTTTTGCGGCGCGGTGGGCAAGTCCGCACAGTTTCCTTTGCACGTGTGGCTGCCGGATGCCATGGAGGGGCCGACCCCCGTCAGTGCGCTCATCCACGCGGCAACGATGGTGGCTGCTGGGGTGTTCATGTTGTGCAGGGTTTTCTTCATTCTGGACGTGCCGGAGTCCCAGGCTTTGCAGGTCATTGCGTGGATCGGTGGGGGGACTGCGCTGCTGGCAGCCTTGATCGCGGTGCAGCAGGATGACATCAAGAGGATCCTGGCTTACTCGACTCTGTCGCAGTTGGGAATGATGGTGATGGGGGTAGGTTTGGGAGGTCCTGGTGCGGCGATGTATCATCTCGTCACCCACGCGTTTTTCAAAGCCCTGCTGTTTCTCGGCGCCGGAGCGGTGATCCACTCGATGCACCACGAGCAGGACATCTGGAAGATGGGTCGACTCGGCCATCACTTGCCGGTGACATTCAAAACGTTTTTGATCGGCACTTTGGCACTTTGTGGGGTGCCCCCGTTTAGCGGGTTCTACAGCAAAGACGCGATCCTGGCCCAGGCTTTCGAGCACAACACGTTGTTGTTTTTGCTGGCGATTTCAACGGCCTGGCTGACCACCTTTTACATGTGCCGGCTTGTGGTGGTCGTGTTCTTTGGAAAAGCGAGGAGCGAGGCGGCCGAAAGAGCTCACGAATCCCCTGGAATGATGACAGGACCTTTGATCGTCCTGGCTGTGCCCAGCGTGATCGCGGGGCTTGCTGGAATCCCGGGGCATCTGGCTGCCCAGTTTGGTGCCGCGGGGGAGGGACATCCCGTGGGATCCGGACTCGCGGCATTGTTCGAACCATTCAGCCATTCGCCCGGTCCCGCCTTTTTCGGGATCATGGCTTTCATGCTGGGGGTGACGGCGGCTTATTCCTTTTACTGGGGTGTGGAGGAGGATCCCTTGCCCGCAAAGCTGGGTTGGTTGTCCAGGGCCATGAAGGCTCGATTTTACTTCGATGAGATCTATGAACAACTCGTGCGCATCACCCAGGAAGCGATGGCCACGGCGGCTGCGTGGATCGATCGCTGGATCATCGCGGGGTTGATGGTTCGCGGGGCTCACGGAACGACTGAGCTGGCGGGGAGGGCTTTGAGGCTGGCCCAGACCGGGAACCTGCAAACCTATGCGTTCTTCCTGGTGCTGGGGGTGGCATGCATGCTGTTTTACACGCTTGTCATCCGCTAAACCGAGCACCTTGAGAATTTACTGACATGTCTCCATTGACGCTCATCATATTTCTGCCCCTGCTGGCGGCTGTTTGCCTAGCCTTTGTGCCACGGAACTGGCGCTTTGTCGTGCGGTCGGTCGCGTTGCTGGCCACGTTGATACCTTTGGTTGTCGGTTTGGTGCTCTTCGCTCTGTTTGATGAGAATCAGTCGGGCATGCAGTTTGTCCAGAAATCCCCGTGGGTGCCCTCCCTCGGTATTCAGTTCTATGTCGGTGTGGACGGGATCAATATTGGCCTCGTTTTGCTCGCCGTGATCGTTGCGTTTGGGGCCGCCTGTGTGTCGTGGGAGATCCGCGAGCGTGAAAAGGAGTATTACATTTTGTTGCTCACGATGACGGGTGGCATCATAGGAGCGTTCGCATCGCTCGATTTGTTCCTGTTTTACTTTTTTCACGAGCTGGCCTTGGTTCCCACCTTCATCATGATCGGGGTGTGGGGGCGCGGTAGTGAGAAGAATTACGCCACGTTCAAG
>CANLCA010000314.1 GCA_947487925.1 Verrucomicrobiales bacterium
CGGGTGGGCCTGCTCGTTCATTACACCGCCGATGTCGTCGGCTCTCTCCTCTGGTGCCCCGCCTGGATTATCCTCTGTTATTGCGTCAGCAGGGCGGCCCTGCGATCCTCCGCGCAGCGCATCAACCTCTGGCTCAAAATCTAACCGCTGACAAATCGTTTTGTGTGGAACTTGTATCTGTACAAGGGCAGTTGCCCAGGGCGAATCTTCGCAAGGTCCTGGCGATAACATTTTTCCAAGTCGCTCACCAAATCCACAAAGGATATGCTTCATTCCTCGTTAAGCCTCTCTCATCCATGTCGTCGTCAAGCGTCTCCTCGCTCAACAGCCGATTTAAAGTTCATCGATCATCGCCGTCTCATCCTGGCTTTATGCTGCGTGATTGCGGCACCGGTTTTGGCGGCTGATTCGGCGCTGGAAAAGTTCTTCCAGCACCACCTCACGGAGCAGTTCACGTTGCATCCGACACAGGCGACGATGTTGGGCGACCATCGTTTCGACGACAGGATGGACGATCTCTCCCCCGCGGCATTGGAGAAATCGCTCGCACAAATGAAACGTTCCCGGGCGAGGCTGCACAAGGAGTTTGATCGTTCCAGGCTTTCCCCGGACGAACGCGTCGACTTCGATATCTTCAATCACGAACTCGAAGCCTCCATCTGGCTGCGCGAGAACACGCAACCCTTTGCCACGAACCCTCGCGCCTACAACGAATACATCAGCGACAGCGTGTTCCTTGTCCTCACCCAATCGCGGCTCCCCAAGGAGACAAATGTTTCCAACGCAATCGGGCGGATCAAGCAAATCCCCAACATTGTGGCGGCGGCGAAACGGAACCTGGTCGCCCCACCACGCGCGGTGCTTGAAACAGCCATCCTTCAGAACAAGGGGTCTATTGGATTCTACGAGCGAGACCTCTTTGACATCGTGGGACAGACGACGCAGCTCACGACCCTTCGGACCGAGGCATCGCGCGTGGTGCCGGTGCTCCAGGGATATCAGGAGTTCCTCGAGAAGGAATTGAGATCCCGCGCGAACGATAGCTGGCGCCTTGGAAAAAGAAAATTCGCAAGGAAGCTTCATTACACACTCAACGCAGGGGTTTCCGCGGATCAGGTGCTCGCGGACGCCGAGGCGGAATTCATTCGCGTTCACAATGACCTTTATGTGGTCGCGCGACAGCTTTGGTCACGCTACTTCCCGGTCGATCCTCTTCCAGCAACCGATCACGCGGGCCGCCAAGCAGCCATTTCCAGGGTGATCAACGCCGTGGCGAAGGAACACGGAAAAGCCGAAGAACTCGTGGCAGACGTGCAATCCTCGGTGGAGCGCATCAAAGTGTTCATCCGCCAGAAAGAAATCCTCCGCCTGCCGGATCCGGATCGTTGCCAGATCATTGAAATGCCGGAATTCCAACGCGGCAATTCGCTAGCATACCTGAATGGCGCGCCCCCGCTTGATCCGGATGCCCCGAGCTTCTACGCCATCAGTCCGCCAGCGAAGGATTGGTCCGAGAATCGCACCCAAAGCCTGCTCCAGGAATACAATCGTCACATGCTTCAGATTCTGACAATTCACGAAGCCTTTCCGGGTCACTACGTGCAACTCGAATACTCAAGCCGCGCGCCGGCGCTCATCCGTCGGGTGCTCCAGTCTGGCGTCATGATCGAGGGCTGGGCAGTCTATACCGAACAAATGATGCTCGATCAGGGTTACGGCGATGGCAACCTCGCGCTTCGGTTGAATCAGTTGAAGTTTTATCTGCGCGCCGTCTGTAACGCGATTCTCGATAACAAGCTTCACACGCAGAATATGTCCGACGAACAGGCCATCCGGCTGATGGTGGATGGGGCCTTCCAATCCGAGGAGGAAGCGCGGGCCAAACTCGTTCGTGCCAAGCAAACTTCGACGCAGTTGAGCACTTACTTCGTCGGGCGAATGGCGCACGTCCGTTTGCGTGATCAGATGCAGCGCGAATTAGGCGGCCGATTCAACCTCGGCCGCTACCATGAAGCCGTGCTCTCCCAAGGCTCCGTTCCAGTGAAGTACTTGCCCGAGCTCGTCCGGGCCAGGCTCGCCAGGGAACCCTCGAGATGATGGATTACGGCCCCACGAAACGGAGGAACGCGAGTCAGTGTTGATTGGATCTACCGTCGACGATTGGAATCGACAGGGAAAGTTCTTACTCGACCTGGGCCAGCACCACCCGAAAACCAAGAGACGCGTCCTTGCTGCCGGGGAAATCATACATGCGATCCGCTGACCGGCAATACCTCCCCATCAAGAACCAGTTGCCGCCGCGGACCACTCGTTTAAAACCGGTCGCTGGTCCTTTCGGGTCGGTGACTTCTCCGCCCGGATAAGGCCCGTACCAATCCAAACACCACTCCCAAACGTTTCCGTGCATATCGTATAAGCCCCAGGCGTTCGGCGGATAAGAGCCGACGGGGGTCGTCGCGTCGACGTTGGGACCTTTCAGGGCGCCGCCGTAAGGATGGTTCCCATTAAAGTTGGCTTTCGTTGAACTGAGGGAACTTCCAAAGGCATATGCTGAGATCTTCCCAGCGCGGCACGCGTACTCCCACTCTGCTTCCGTCGGCAGCCTGAACCAGTATCCTGGAGGCAAGTGTCCGGCAGCCTTTTCGCGGAGCGACAGCCTTCTGCAGTAATTCGTGGCGTTGAACCAGCTCACCGACTCCATCGGGAGAGATTCCCCTTTGAACTGACTTCGATCACCCCCCATCACCAGTTGGAACTCCGCCTGTGTGACCTCGTGTCGGCCCATCCAGAATCCCTTGGCGATAGTGACAAGTGTTTGTGGGCCTTCATTCTTCCCTCGCTCCTGTTCCATCTTCGGACTCCCCATCAGAAAAGTCCCAGGTTTGATCCACACGAACCCGACGGGACGGCCAATAGGTTCCGCCTCCGAAGGAATCGCGTTCGTGGGGAAAGAAGCAGCCTTTGTCCCGGTGAGCGCGGGATCTGAAGGTTCGCCCAGGATTCTCAGAATCGATGCCTGGACCAGAATTAATGTGACAAAAAAACATCGCATGCCCCCATCCTTTTACAGTTGGATGCAGCCTGTGGCAACGCGGAAGAGCTGAGCCTGGGTGGAGAGGCCTCCTCCCCATCAGGGTAGCAGATCGGCGAACCGTCAGAGGGCCCCTGAGTGACACCCGGCCTCAACAACTCCACCAACCACCCATAGGGTCCAGGGTGGGATGCACTGCATTTTGTGATGATTCCCAAGCCAGACTTGAGCTCCACTTCAACCCGAGGCTGATTCAATTGGCGAAGTATCGCGCGACCTTCCGAATTCCCTTGGCGACACCCAGGACGTGTTCCTCTGACATGCCTTCTTGAACGGTGATCTTGACCCCAGTTTTCAGGATTGACTCCGCCTCGGGTGTTTCCCATTTCGTGTAATCCATGGCCGTCAGCCCTAGCTCCTTAATCGGCCATCGCCCCGCGAAAAACGCGTGCTTTTGGAAAACTGGATTTCGATGCAACGGGACAGAGATATAACCCGCACTGGCTTCGACTCCCTCCGCCGCGAGCGCCTTGACGAACGTGCTTCTATCACAACTGAACGCGTCCAATCGGAGTCGCATAAAATAGAACCAATACCCGCAACGATCCTCGGGATGCACCTGATGAGGGAGCACTCCAGGAACGCCTTGAAGATGCTCGGTCAACAGGCTCCCGAGCCGGGCGCGTTTTGCGACGATGCCTTCCAAACGCCCGAGTTGAGCTCGCGCAATGGCCGCCTGCTCCTCTGTCATGCGATAGTTCGTGGCGAACAACTCGCACAGACCTCCCGTGACACGGTCGTAACCCTTGTCCCCAAACCTTTGCAAGAAGGGGCCAAAACGTTCATCGTTCGAAGCCACCACACCTCCGTCCCCACACGTAATGTGCTTTGAATTCTGCAGGGACCAGCAAGCGATGTGGCCGAAGGTCCCCACAGGTTTACCTCGATGCTTCGCACCCCAGGCCTGCGCGGCGTCCTCGATCAAAATCAAACCGTGCTTTTCCGCGAGAGCTTTCAGCGCCGTTAAGTCGCACGGATTCCCGCACAGATGAACCGCAATGATGGCTTTGGTTCTAGGGGTGATCCTCCGCTCCACCTCCGCTGGTTCGAGATTGTAGGTGCCGGCCCCAAGGTCCGCAAACACAGGCACTCCTTGTTGGAAAATAACCCCGATCACCGTGCCTATATCGGTGATGGGCGACGTGATAACTTCATCTCCCGGACCGATGCCGGCGGCGGCAACGGCGATGTGCAACGCCGCGGTGCCAGAGGAACAGGTCATGACGTATTTCAAAGGGGTTAGTTGCCGGAAACTCTCAATGAACCCGGTCGTCTGCGGCCCTTTCCAATAGAAAAGAGTATCCTGACCCAGCACCGCTTCGAGGTACTGTCGTTCGGGTTCCCCCCAACGAGGACCCAGTTTCGCACTCTGCTGGATCGTCTTCGCGCCCCCATGGAGAGCCAGTTTTGGCGGGGTTTCCCCTCCAGTCGCACCCCCCCCTTGGGCGGCCAGCGCAGCCCCCGCCAGCGTCGCGGAGGAGGCAACAAGAAACTCCCGGCGCGACGCGGGATCCTGAAACGTGTGATGAATCGATTTATGTTTCATAGACATTGATCTCTAACACCGCAGTTACCCAGGGCGAATCTTCGCAGGATCCTGGCGACGAAGTCGTTCCAAGTCCCTCGCCAAACCCATCAAGCAAATGCCTCATTCGTCCTCCAGCATTTCTCATACAGGCCTTGGTAAATGTTCATCCTGCTCATCGGCCGTGTTAAGAATTGTTAGCCCTTAGATTGAGAGCAGGCGTTGGGCGTTCTCGCGGCTCACGGCGTCGAGTTGCAATGGCTTCATCGGTGATTCCTTGA
>CANLCA010000315.1 GCA_947487925.1 Verrucomicrobiales bacterium
ACCCGGCATCGCGAGCAGGGGGGGCGCTGGCGCTGGCCTCCTTGGCTCCCGAATCCTCTGCCACCCTGGAACATCTCGAGAAGCTGCTTGTGGCTCCAGGCGATGCCACTCTTCGCCTCTACGTGGCGAACGCCTTTGTGTTTTTGGGATCGCGCGCCGTTCCCACCCTCACCCGGCATCTCGATGGGACCGATCCGGAAATCAAGCTCAACGCGGCTTTTGCGCTTGGTTTGATCGGTTCGGTGGCATCTTCAGGAGCGGGGCCTCTGGCGAGAACCCTCGAGTTGAGCCGCCCGGATGTTCGGGGGCACAATCACGTGGGGGCTGCTTGCGCCTTTGCGTTGCGACGGATGGGGACGAGCGGGTTGCAGGAGACACTGGCTGTCCTGAAGCGCAGCGCCACACCCATGGCCCAGATCGCGGCTTCAGCCGTCGAGATCCCAAAGAATCGAGCAGAGGCCTCGGAAGCTGCGTCGCTTATCGCGGGCTCGGTGCATGGCGCCACTCCGGAGGCGCGGGTAGTGCTCGGAGATTTGTTGGCCAAGTTTTCCAGCACAGGAGGGGAGGAGGTTCGTCTCGCCTTGCATTCGCTTTTGGACGACCCCTTGCCAGGAGTCCGGCTTGTGGGTGGTTTGGCTTGGGCCAGCACCCAGACTGACCCCGAAACAGGCCTCCGCCAGTTGGCTTCGTTGCTTGGTGATCCTTCCTCGTCTGTCCGAAGCCGTGCGGCTGCAGCGCTTGGAGCTTTGGGAAAGCGATCCGCCCCCGCAGTCAAACCGATGCTGGAGCTGCTCCGGGACGAAGCACCGGAGGTTCGAGCTGCCGCAGTGTCCGCGCTGACTCAGATCGAACCGGATCCAGCGAGATTCTTGGTGCCGGTGGCCAGGTTATTATCGGACAAAGATCGTCTGGTTTCCGATGCCGCAGCGGGCGCCCTCGCCATGGTCGGGCAGCCTGCGTTGCCAGTTCTGGAAAAATCGTTGAGGGATCCGTCCCTGGAGGCGCGTTGCGGCGGTGCTTTGGCGTTAGGCCGTCTTCGAGGGATTCCAGGGGCGGTTGCGGCTTTAATCGGGGCGGTTCCTGATCAGCCCGTGGTTGTCCGCCGTGTCCTTGTCTCCGCTCTGCGCCGACAGGCGGAGCGGCCTTTGGATGCCCGCGGAACACGAGGCCGTTCGCCCGCTGTCGCAGCTGTGCAGGTTCTGATCGGATGCCTGATGGACGAGGATGTTTTGGTGCGCGAGCAGGCGGCCGGGGCCATTGGAAATGTGGGGCCTGACGCGCGCTCCGCCGCCGCGGGTTTGTTATCGCTTTTGAAGGACGGCAACGGAAGGGTGCGCCGGACAGCCGCATTCGCCTTGGAAGAAGTGGGCTATCAAACATCGGAAATCGTTCCTGTGCTGGTCGAGGTGATCAACGACCTCGACGCACCCGAGGCCGTTCGCGATCGGGCGTCCAGGCTGTTGTTTGAGATCGATCCCGAGGCGGCCCGCTCTCCTTCGAGGCGCTGACCGCGGAAGATGCCCTTGGGGCGGGGGATCGAGCTGAAACGGAAGATTGGAAGGGCAACTCTTCGACGGGCCATCGTTCGCAGGTTTAAGCCTTAAAACTCTCGAGTCTTCGGCCCGTTCTCCAACGAAATATACCGTTCCTCCCCGGTCCAAAATACCAGGACGTACGGATAGGAAAGGGGAGATTCCTGGGCTTTAGTCTTACCATATGAAGCCCATTCAAATAACGATCCCGGTGGGAAGCTGGACTGAGAGTTCGTGGTCCTTGGATCAAATCCCCGTGGTGCGATCCAACGGGAGGACTCCAGTGGTAGAGCGGTTGGGTTCATTTTCGTTTTTTGAGGCGGATTCAGCGAACCCTCCCGTGGCGGTCAAGCATGCCAGGCAGGAGCGCCCTCGTGTGATTAAGTGCGGTGAGAGCAGTTTTCTTTAACCTAGAGACCGTGCTGGCTCGGTCGCTATCCCTATCCCTATCTGCTGCAAGATCTTGGCGACGAGGCCTTTCGCCTAGCTTTCCCCTGTCACCTTTCCGATACGCAGAGTTTCCTCTCGAGCTTTAGCCGGCCACGGCCGATCTTTCAGGCCCAGGTGATCAAGTCTTTCCAACTCCCTCACCGGATCCCTAAGGAGCTGGTGACTGATTCGGAAAGACTTTATCGCCAGGATCTGGCGAAGATTTGCCATGGGCAACTGCCGTTTTAAGGTTCAAAGGTGGAAGGTTAATTCTTTACTACGAGGCACTTTTTTCTTTCGCACAACGGTGGTTGTGTTGTCAGGATCGGCGGATGTCTAAACAAAGGAATCTGGAATTCCTTTTCGATTTTAAAGAGACTGTCCCCGAGACACTCTCTCCGGAGCCAAGGTTGGTTTGTCCTACCCCCGTGCCAGTTTCTCCTTCGCCTTCGTTTGAACAACAACTGACCGCTTTCAACGAGCACGGGTTGGCGACCCGCGTTACGGTCACCCAGGCACGATTGGCCGAGGGTGGGAGGATTGAAGTGCCGACCTACGTCAACGAGTTTTGGACCGCGCGTCAGCGCCAGGCAAACTCGTTGCATGAAGTGTCCTACCGCGCCTGTTTCAAACCCCAGTTGCCTCGGTTTTTTATCGAGCGACTCACGCAGCCTGGAGACCGGGTTTATGATCCCTTCATGGGACGTGGCACAACCCCTCTCGAAGCCGCGCTCTTGGGTCGCGTTCCCGTAGGATGTGATGTCAACCCGTTGAGTGTCCTTTTGACCAAACCCCGGGTCAATCCTCCAGCGCAGAACGACGTGGTCGCCCGCCTCTCGGAAATCGATTTGCGCGACACCGAAGCTGCTCCCGAGGACTTGCTCGTATTCTTTCATCCTGACACGTTGGGAGATATCTCAGCATTGCGCCGGTATTTTCGGCGCCGCGTGGAGAGTGGACAACTTGATGGAATTGATGAATGGATCAGGCTCGTCGCACTGAATCGGTTGACGGGGCATTCAAAAGGTTTTTTTTCGGTTTACACACTCCCTCCAAACCAGGCCGTCTCAGTCAAATCACAGCGTAAGATCAACGAAAAACGGGGCCAGATCCCCGATCGGCGCGATGTCCGGGCCGTGATCCTTAAAAAGTCGCGGCAATTGATTTCTGAGTGCGACCTGGAACTTCGTCGCACTTTGGGGCGTGTGACCAACGAGGCGCTGCTGATCACCGCCTCGGCGGATCGCACGCCGCAGATCCCCTCGAACTCTGTGTCTCTGGTCGTGACCTCTCCGCCGTTCTTGAAAGTTGTGCAGTACGAGCAGGATAATTGGTTGCGATGTTGGTTTGCAGAGATCGATCCAAGCACGGTGGCGATCACGATGAGCTCGACTGTGTCGGCGTGGAGCCAGGTGATGACAAGCGTTTTCCACGAGCTCGCGCGCGTGTTGAAACCAGGGGGGCATGTGGCATTCGAGGTGGGTGAAGTTCAGAAGGGGACTGTGAAGCTGGAGGAGGCGGTGATCCCTTGCGGCGTGAGTGCGGGTCTCGAGCCCCAGCTCGTTCTAATCAATGACCAGGAATTTACCAAGACGGCCAATTGCTGGGGTGTTGGAAACAATGCCAAGGGCACCAACACGAACCGAATCGTCCTTTTTGAAAAAAGGCGCTGACATGCCTGACGAGGAACCGCCGCTTTTCAAACCGCACACCTTTTGCCAGGGAACTGAGGGTGAACCACGGAAAGGGAACCGAAAGAAATCCGAAAGTGGAATCCGCGCTGGGCTGCCAACCTCCAATGTCCGCATTCGGTCCCCTTTCGGTTCCCTTTCCGCGGTTCATTCCCCTTCGGCGGTGTGTGGTTGAACCTATTCTCCGCGGATGAACTTTGAACTCGAGCGGATGAGAACAGGGGTGTCCGCCCTGAGTGGGAGCGGCGTGTTTGTGGGCACTTCCTCCTGGAAGTACGCAGGGTGGAGGGGAATGCTTTACGACATGGCCCGCTACGTGTATCGAGGCAAGTTTTCCGAAGCGCGGTTTGAACGCCGTTGTCTCACGGAATACGCCGAGGTGTTCAAAACGGTCTGTGTGGACGCCGCCTACTATAAGTTCCCAGGCGAGGATTATCTCCAGGGTTTGGTATCACAGGTTTCGGAGGATTTTTTGTTCGGATTCAAAGTCACCGACGCCATCACCCTCAAGAGGTTTCCCAACCTGCCGCGTTTCGGCGACAAAGCCGGCAAGTCGAACCCAGAGTTTCTGAACGCCGAACTTTTTGCCTCGTCGTTTCTGGCACCCTGCGAACCTTTCCGGAAGCACATCGGGATCCTGATGTTCGAGTTCTCACATTTTCATGCCGCAGACTACCCTCGTGGTCGGGAGTTCGTGACGGCGTTGGATCAGTTTCTGACGGCTATTCCGAAGGGCTGGCCGTATGGGGTGGAAATCAGAAACAAAAGTTTCTTGCACCCCGACTACTTCGCGGTGCTGCAGAAGCACGGAGTGACCCATGTGTTCACGAGTTGGGAAGGCATGCCGGCGATTGATGAACAGCTTGTCATTCCGGGAAGTTTTACCACCGAGGATAGGGTGGCTGCGCGTTTGCTCCTGCGACCAGGGCGTGCCTATGCTCGAGCCGTTGAGATGTTCAGCCCCTACGCTGAGTTGCGTGACCCGTATCCAGAGGCTCGCCGGGCCGGCGCCCGGTTGATGGCTTCCGGAGCGCGACCGCCCGCCAAAGGCAAGCGCACTTTCGTGTTTGTGAATAACAGGCTCGAGGGGAACGCCCTGCACACCATTCAAGCCATGATTGAACTGGCTCAGACGGCGTGATAAGGACTTCGTTTATGTCATCCGCCGTTGATTTGTTGCTGGAACTGATCGCTTTGCCAAGCATCAACCCGGCTTTCCTTGAAGGACGCCCGAAGTTGAC
>CANLCA010000316.1 GCA_947487925.1 Verrucomicrobiales bacterium
CATGCCGCGCCTAAACTCTGGGACGCCATTGGTGATTTGCCCGTGTTGGCCGCCGGCACCGGCGAAGAGGAATGTGATTACGATCTGGCGCTCCGCTCAGCGCATCTCAGAGCGCGCGCGGGGGGGGGTATCTCGAGGCCGTTTTGGAGGTCGGGAAGTCCGCAAAACTCACAGCACATCGCGCCCGGCCGCACAACGCGCAAGACTTGCGTGATTTCGCCCGCTTGCGCGAAGGCGAACACAGTGGAGAAGCGGAGGCGCGCGGGGAAAAAATGGAGTTCACCTACACGCGCAGTTGTTTCACTGACCGCTACAAGCGCCAGCACCGCGAAGACCCCTGCTCGACCATTGTCGCGCACTTGAGCAAGGACGGGTTGGGCTTCATTCACCCGACGCAGAACCGCTCGCTCACGCCGCGCGAAGCGGCCCGCGTCCAGAGTTTCCCCGACTGGTTCAAGTTTCCCGTGGCGCGCACGCACCAGTTCCGGCTCATCGGGAATGCTGTGCCACCGCTGGTGGGAGAGGCGGTTGCCGAGGAAATCCGTGAATTTCTCATCGGCGCAAAACCCATATACGAAACCATTCCGTTCGGTATCTCACCCCTGCCAAGCACAGACGAGCAGGCCGCAGAATGGCTTCGTCCTCTTTTGGATCTTCCACCGCTCGCGCTCCGGCGCGTTTCGCCGGATGCTTTCAAGCGCGGCTGGCTTTCGATCGCTTTTATTTACATGGGGCTTCACCCAGATGGCGTGCTCGACCACGGCGAAACAATCTGCCGCCAATCGCTCGGTGACTACCAAGGTCTGCGAGACATCGAGCCACGCCTCCTCGCTCCGTATTACGAGCGCAGCGGCTGGCCAGTGGTTCTTGCCCCGATTGCGCGTGAAGCTTGGCGGCGGTATCGGAACAAGCAATTGCGTGAGGATGAATTTTACTGTTCCGAAGCGCAGATGGCGGGCATGTGCCACCGCAATCTAAACCTCGCCGAAACGGTGAGAGCTGAACGAGTGAACTTCAGAACAAACTAAACAACCATCATGAATCCTCAATGGCACTTCAATCAGCGTCGGCCTTGCAACCGAGTGCGCGACTCAGTCAACGACGCATTCTTTACGGAGGAGAGTCTGGAAAATCTAAGCGAGGCTCTTGTCAGGGAGGGAATCCAAAACTCACTCGATGCCGCCCGTCGTGGGGGGGCCAACGAACGTGAGGTGCGCGTGAGGATTAGTTTCGTCCCGAATGCTTCAGCCGAAGCGCGCGACTATCTTACTTCGATGTTCGGGCCTGCGCAGCAGCATTTTGAATTGGGTGTTGGAGGCATACGATTCGCCAATGTCTTCGGTTCCAGTTGCGGTTACCTAGTGTTCGAGGATTTCGGCACCAAGGGGTTGACGGGTGATGTGAACGAATGGCAACTCGAACGCGCGGAGCAAAACGCTTTTTTCAGTTTCTTCCGAGCGGAAGGCCGTTCGGCAAAAACCGGCGGGAATCTTGGTCGCTGGGGAATCGGCAAGCAGGTCTTTTCAACTGCCAGCCGATTGCACGCAATCATCGGATTGACCGTGCGGGCGGATGCGCCAGTAAAAGCACTGATGGGTTCCGCTGTTGTCCGCAGTCATTCGGTTCAGGGTTTGGACTATGAACCGGATGCCTGGTTCGGATGCCGCAATTCACCTGACGAACAAGTGATTCCTGTTTCTGACGACGCGTTCATTGCGAAGTTCGCACAGACTTTTGGATTGAAGCGGGAGAACACTCCCGGCCTGTCCGTCATTGTGCCCGCAGTTGACGAGCGCCTGACGGCGGATGACTTGAGGCGAGGCATCATCCGCAGCTTCTTCTGGCCGATCCTCTCGGGCGAACTGGTGGTTGAACTGGAAGGGCCGGGCGGTCCTTGGCGCATTGATGCCGAAACTCTGGCGGCGAATCGGATTCTTCTGCCAACCACCGAAGCAGCAGTTGTAGAGTTCGCCGGTTGGGCATCCGTCGCCAAGTCGGAGGAGATAGTCTCATTGCCGAAGGAGGCGGCCACTCGCCCAGATTGGCGGGCGACGATTGACTCGCTCTTGCCCGAAGGAAAGCTCGGCGAGATTCGCACTCGGTTGGAGAAGAACCAGCGGGTGGGCGTCCGCATTCCGGTGAAAGTTCGACCAAAGGAAGAAGGGCGCGAAGAAAAACTGTCTTCCTTCACCGTGTTCATCGCGCCTTGCCGTGACGCTGGGCACAAACCGATTTTCCTAAGAGACGGCATCGTTATCACGGACGTTCGCTGCCCGCTTATGTCCGGCAATCGCTCTTTGGTCGTAGTGGACGATCCGCCGTTGGCTGGCCTGCTTGGGGACGCGGAAGGCGTCAATCACACGCAATGGCAGAAGGGTTCTTCGAAATTCATCAACCGCTATGTTTACGGACCAGACACCATCAAATTTGTTTCGCGGAGCGTGTATGAAATCATGCAACGGCTTCATACAGCGGAAGCGACAGGCGATCCGACTCTGCTGCAGGACTTGTTCTATCTCCCAACCGAGGAAGCCCAGACTGAACCCACCAAGAAACCCAAACTTGGAGAAAAAGGCACGCAAAGCGAGCCGGCTGGCGGCGCCCAAAAACACCCGAAACGATTCGAGCTTCAGCAGATGGAAGGAGGATTCCTTTTGAGGCCGGGGAAGTCCCCGCTCGAGGTGTTTCCGGTCCGCGTTCGGATTGAAGCCGGTTATGCCGTCCGCCGAGGCGATGCCGTCAAGCGCTGGGTGCCTGATGATTTTGCTTTCACTCGCCAGCCGTTGCGCCAGGAACCCAAGCCCAATGGAGTGATAGTTGCGCGTGAAGACGGGAACTCCATCGAGGTTGAAATCCGAAAGGCCGATTTTGAATTCGGCATAACCGGCTTCGACAAGCGGCGGGATTTGGTCGTGCGGGCAATCGAAATGAGGGGGAACGATGAAACGGACGTTTAACTACACTGGCCGGAAGAAAATCGAACGCCGGGACGTGAGCATCACGATTCGTGAGGAGCGCGCGGCACTGGTGTTTGATGCCGAGTTGCGACTGGCGGCGCATCAATTTCCGCGCAACGCCGAAGTCTGGCTGGAAGCGCACCGGCAAAATGTGTGGATGCAGTTCCCTTGGGGTACCATTTCTATGCTTCGAGCGCCCGCAGACCGAAAACTGACTGAATTTGATGTGTCGGACGGAATCCTTTTCCGTGTGCGCGTCGTCCAGCCTCAAGGGCAGGAACATCACAAACTTCTTGGCGAAGCGGATGGGATTCACTTCGTAAAGGCGGGGGAGGCAACAGACCTCCGCCGGCCCCTGCTCGTGCCCGAGCCCGATATGCTGGATCAATTGCTTTGGAAATTGGACATGGAGAGCGACCCGCCGCGCCTACTCATCAACAAAGAGGCGAAGCCCACTTGGAAGGAAGCCGCGCGGTCGCCGCACTTCAGATCCCTTGTTTATCCCGAAGTCCTGCGGCGACTGCTCACGCGGGCATTGATTCAGGAGAAATGGACTGAGGATGACGATGAGAGTGGGTGGGCTTCTGACTGGATGCACTTCGCGCAAAATCACGGTGTTCGGCCGCCGCCAGCACCGGACGTGCCGTCGGACTGTGAGACGTGGATTGAGGAGGCCGTGGCCGCATTCGCGCGCCGAAACCAGCTACGTAACGTGTGGGATTTGACCCATGACGAGGAGGGCATCTGATGAAACTCCACCGATTCAACCCAGATGGAATCACCGCGTTCGCAAACTATCGCGCCCGTTTGACGCTTGAGCCAACTCTGCCGCCGCCGACTGAATTGCTCGAAGACCCCGCGCTCACAGAGGTCGTGTCCGATGGTGTTGAGATTGCTCCCTGTTCGTTTGCGAACCGGCTGGAGGCGGGGAAGTTCCTGAACGACTTGATAGACGCTGCTGGCATCAATCTGCCGGAACGCGACAGGGGGCTGTGGGCCTGGCTCACCCTCTTCTTCTTCGATGAGGTCTGCCCGGCGGATGGAAATGGCAAGCGCGACCCGCAGGACGAGGCTCGTTTGCTGCCGCTTCTGGACAACCACCAGCGATTTTACCGTCACCTTCTGCTTGGCCCCTTCCTCGTCGTTCGTGCTCATCGTGACCAACCGGAGCGGGCGCTGGCGTTTCTGAAACAGGTATTGTGGAAGCCTGGCGATATTGTGGAGCAACTGGCTTCGCGCAAGGAACTCGTCACGAACCGGGCGGTGGCAGAGGCGGCGACACGACTTTATTTCGACCCCAAGGCCGGAGCTTTCAAACGAGGCCACAGCTCGAAAATCAAAGGCGGCCCACGCCGACTGGCCGCGCTGCTGAACCAACTCGACCTCACTTGGTATCTCTACGGCATGACTGCCGATGAGGTGCTGGACCTGCTACCAAAAGAATTCGACCGCTTCCGAACTGCGGCGTGATTTCACCCCCCTATCCCTGACGTCTTCGCCAAGGTCAATCGTTCGGCGGCCACGGTGCGCATCCGGTCGAAGGGGAACTCGGATACGGGACCGGCACAGTCGCTGCGGAAGGCGGACTGTGCTCGCCTACGGCTTGGGCTTGAGAGTCACGTCCAGCGATGGCGCGGCCGAGAGCTGGAGATCCCACAACCTTTCCGCCGGCCATCCAACATCACCCCCTCGCGCCCCCCTGCAATGCAGCCGTCTGATTCGCGGGCTACTCCAGCTTGCCGAACATGATGCGATGCGACGGGCTGCATCGTCGCTGTGTTCCACATCTCCACCGAGCTTTCCGCCGGCAGCTTGGGGAAGTTCGAGTGCGCACAGTAGAGCCGTCCGTCGAGCAGCACGCCCGCGTTCAAGTGTTGGATCCTCCCGCCCTTCCCGCCGTCCCAGCCGCCGACGCGCGCGCCGGTGTC
>CANLCA010000317.1 GCA_947487925.1 Verrucomicrobiales bacterium
GAACTTCACAAGTGCTTGGGTTTTGTGTTCTTTGCGGTGAAGCCGAAACGAATTCGAAGCAGACGCTCGAGACGAACTGCCGCCCAGCCCCTGCGTTTGGAGCTGGGAGGGAGTTCGGCAGGCCTGTTCAAGATCCACGATGCCTGTCTGGCGGCGGTCGCTCCGCGTTAGAACTCCACAAGTGCTTGGTTTTGCGTTCTCTACGTTCTTTGCGGTGAATTCAATGGCTCTTTCCAGGATTAGTGATGATTAGCGAAAATTAGTGGTTTCTCAGCTACTTTTTCCAGGATTCATTGCGATTCTGGGGCGTTACTCCGTCTTCCACAGTGTGACGATCCCATCGCCGCCTGCCGCTGCGATGGTTTTTCCGTCGGGACTGAACACCGCATGCCAGGCAAGGCCCCTGCCGGGTATTGGCAGGGTTAGCAACTCAACCCCGGCCTTCCAGTCCCATACCTTGATCTGACCATCGAATCCACAGGAGACCAGTCGGCTAGCGTCTGAAGAGAAACTGACTCCTGAGACAGAGGCGGCGTGACCTCGCAAGGTTCGGCGGACGCGGCCGCCGGAGGCAACTTCCCACAAACTGACCCCCCCGTCCCTGTCGCCTGTGGAGATCCATTTCCCGTCTGGACTGAAAGCGGCGCAGCGTTCAGGGTTGGCCGCAGCTTCCCAGAGTTTTTTGGATCCATCGGCGAACCAGACGCTCAGCTTGACTTTGTGGCAGATGGCGAGCAGCCGGCCTTCAGGCGAAACGGCCAAACCATCGACGACATTTTCGAGGCCGTTGATCGTGTTGATGGTGTTTCCCGAGACCGAGTCGAGCACGGTGACACTTTCCTTGCGACTGGCTGCGTAGAGCCGTTTGCCGTCCGGGCTATAGGCGAGCCAATAGACTTCCTCAACCGGGGCTAGCGACCGACTCCAAAGGGTCTCTCGCGTGGCCGGATTCCAGGCCCGCACCATCTGGTCGGCGGCGGCTGTGGCCACAGTGCCGTTTGGGCTGAACGCCACCGCTGAGGCACCGCCCGTGTGGTTTGAGTAGACCCCCGACAAAAAACCGCCTCGAGCATCCCAAACAAAGACTTGCCGGTTGATGCCGGCGGCCACCAACCATCGGCTGTCGGGGCTAAAAGCCAGTGTTCGCAGCGAACCGGGATATCCTTTGAGTTGCACCACACCCGCCGGTCGAGCTTGCCAGACTTTGACCAAGCCATCGTTCCCAGCCGAAAGGATCCTCCCGTCTGGCAGGACATGGATCGAACTGCCGCCCCCTGTATGAGCGGAAAAGCGTTCAACTTCGGCCCTTCTTTCGAGATCCCAGAGACGGATGATTCCCGCTGCGTCAGCAACGAAGAGCTGCGTGCTCTCGGGACTGAAGGCGAACGAGTGAGCATCCGCGCCCATGCCCAAGTCTAGGGATCCTCCGTCACCGAGGCTCCAGATCCGGTTGTCTCGTTGAAAGCCGCCAAATGTCCGGTTGCTCATGGCTAGCTTTTGGCCGTCGGGACTGAACTTCAACCGATGGATATACCCTCCTTGCATGGCAAACCGGCGTTTCACCTCGCCGGTGGAACTGTCGAGCAACAGGGCGTCCTTGCCTGACGTCCCGACAGCCATCGTCTGGTCACCCGGCGAGAACGCCACGGCTAGGATGGCGGCGGTGGTCGAAAAGGTTCGATGTTTTCCGCCGGTTTTGGCATCCCAGACCCGGAGGGTTCGGTCTTCGCCACCCGTAGCGACTCGCTGGCCGTCAGACGACCAACCTAGTGCCTGAGCGCGGTCGCCATGGCGCATCTCGACCACACGTTCGCCTGTGCGCATGTTCCAGAGGGTGAGCATTCCGTTTGGACCCGAGAGTGTGGCCAGAGTTTCATCGCGCGGTGAGGGGGCGAAAGGAGAGTCCCATGTTGCTTGGAAGGGAATGTTGCAGAGCCTTTGGCCAGTCGAAAACTCGCGAACTTCAATTCCTTCTCGGGCAGCCACCACCACCAGTCGGCCGTCTGCGGAAAGCGCGGCCCCGACGAGATTGGTCGAGGAAGCAACGAGGCTTTCTTTCCATCGACTGGCTTGCTCGCGGAGGAAATTCCATTCCCAAAGTCGCTCCTCGACTGGACAACGATCCAGCAGCGTGAGCATCTGGGCGGATTGTCCCGCTTGCCAAGCGATGCCCGCCCGGTTGACTTCGGAAACGTAGAGGCGCCAACGGTAATCCTGGTTCGCTCGGTGTTGGACGAAGATCACAGCGCTGACCCCGATTACCAACACAAGACTGACGACAGCCGCCGCTATGAAAGCGAGTTTGTGCCTTTGAACAGTTTTCTGGAATCGATAGAGGGCGCTGGGGGGGCGAGCGGTGACGGGTTCATTCGCCAGATACCGTTCAATGTCGGCGGCCAGTCCATTCGCCGTTTGATAGCGTCGCGCCCGGTCCTTTTCCAGGCACTTCAAGACAATCCAATCGAGATCCCCACGCAGAATGAGGGTGAGCCGCAGCACATCGGTCCCACGCTGTTGGGCCTTGGTGGCCGACTCTCCCCCGGGCAAGGTTCTCAGCTTGGTCGACGGCTTTAAGGGCTCTTTTTCCTTGATAGTTCGCCTGAGGACATCCAGTCCCTCGCGCATTAGTTCACCGCTGTCGAAGGGAGGCAGACCCACTAGCAATTCATACAAAAGCACACCGAGACTGTAGATGTCCGCCCGAGTGTCGATATCCACGCTGCTCAAGTCTGCCTGCTCTGGACTCATGTAGGCGGGCGTGCCCACCAGCGCTTGGAATTCCGTGAAAAGAGTTTTGTCCGTGAGTTTTTGGGAGATGGCCTTGGCAATTCCGAAGTCAATGACCTTGGGCACGGGCACGCCGTCGTTCACGGTGACCAGGATGTTCGACGGCTTGATGTCGCGGTGGATGATGCCCTTTTGGTGGGCGTGTTGGATCGCCTGACAAACCTTGACGAAGAGTTCGAGTCGGTCGCGGGTGGAGAGCGAATGCTGGTCACAATATTGGGTGATCTTGATCCCACGCACCAGTTCCATGGCCAGGTAAGGACGGCCTTTGGGGATTGCAGATTCCAAATCTGAGACTTGAGATTCAACGCCCTCGTCGCCGACGAGTCCCGCGTCGAAGATCCTCGCGATGTTGGGGTGGTTCATCAAGGCGAGCGCCTGCCCTTCCGCCTCAAAGCGGGCGATGACATTCCGGGTGTCCATGCCGGTCTTGATGAGTTTGAGCGCCACCCGACGGCGGACTGGCCTCTCCTGTTCGGCCATCCAGACTTCACCCATACCGCCTTCGCCGATCATCTCCAGGAGTTTGTAGCGGCCAATGGATCGGGTCATGTGGCTCGTGTCGGCTGTGGCGGGGTCTGGAGGTGAGGGAGGGACGTTCGATTGGCTCCGCTGGTCAAGCCAAGCCAGGATTCTGTTGCCCATGGCAGCATCGTCGACGCAGACGCCCCGGATATATTCGATCCGCTCGGCCTCGGAATCAAGCCGGAGGACTTCCGAACGGATCTCCTGTTCGCGACCGCCCAAAGCCGACTCCAGCAGGCAGCGCTGGCAGGCGCCTCCTTGTGTAAAGCGGCCCATCGGGGCGCCGCAGTGAGTGCAGATTGGATTTTCGATCATGGTTTCAGGGCTGCTCTTGTGGGCCCAAGTCTTCCGCTTCGCACTCCGCCGCGGCTTTAGCACCAATCAAGCAATAAGGGAAAGCAGGGAGAATGTTACAATTGAATCCAACAACGGAAGTTGAACCACTAATTTTCGCTAAGTGACACTAATGGTGAAAAAGTTACCCTGATTGAGCACCTCACCCATAAGTGAACCGGCGTCCAGATCGTTATTGTTCACGTCTTGTTGTATGAGTGATGATTAGCGAAGATGAGTGGTTTCTCAGTTGCTTTTTCCAGGTTGAATCCCGCGCCTTTACAAACTAACCACACGCATCAAGTGCCGGATTTCTCCTTCGATTTCGGCATCCGTATCGACGGTGTCCGCTATCTCTTCGCGCAGGATTTCACGATAGCGCTGTCGAATCCGGTGCGCGGAGACGCGCAGATTGACCATGCTCATGCCGAGACGCCTCGCCAACTCGCCGTATGGAACGGAATCCGAGTCCCCCCAGAGGTGTCGTTGCAAGTGCTCGAAAAGATCCCCCCGCCCGTTCTGGCGCTGCTCAGCCTCAACTCGTTGCATGACTCTGTTCAAAAGCGTTGTGGCCCAATGCTTTTCAAAAGTCGTCGAAGGAGTGGTCGGTTTCGTCGATTCCTGGGAAAATTCCAGCTCCGCGTGTTGGAAATCCAGGGATAGAATGGGCTTGCCGCCACCGCGTTTGAGGGCGCTCGCTCGATCATGTTCGTCGCACAGAAAATTTCCCAAGGAAGACATAATAAACGAGCGAAACCGGCCTCGGCCGCGGTCGGCCCGCGCCACGGTGTTCATCTCCAGGAATTTCGCAAAGAAGCTTTGTGTCAGATCGGCTGCCTCTTCACGGGGGCTCCCTCGCTTGCGAATAAAAGCGTAAACCGGCATCCAGTAAGTTTGGCAAAGCTGCGCGAGGGCCGCCTCGGACCTGGGTGAAGAATGGTCGCCCGCTGACCGCACCGCAGTCCATAGGGTAGTTTGGAACCGCGCCGAGGCTCCTTTGTCCAATCTTGCCTGGTTGGAGTCTTCTTTTGGATTGCTGACACCCATTGCTCTGGCAGCTTAAGGAGAGTTTGGGCGAAGTTGCAATCTTACGACAGGGCTATTCAATTGACGACAGTACCCCCAACCTGTTGTGGTAGGGAGTCGGGCAACGGCCTACCGCCGACCATTTTTTTGTAGGGGGAAGGCTCGACTTGGACAGATTGCTGGATCAACCGGTAGAATAACTTGCCTCTGGATC
>CANLCA010000318.1 GCA_947487925.1 Verrucomicrobiales bacterium
CCGGTTGATCCAGCAATCTGTCCAAGTCGAGCCTTCCCCCTACAAAAAAATGGTCGGCGGTAGGCCGTTGCCCGACTCCCTACCACAACAGGTTGGGGGTACTGTCGTCAATTGAATAGCCCTGTCAGGTAGATCGTGTTGGCAGAGCCGGACGCAAGTGAACCCACGAACCGCAAGTTGACGACGTCGCCTTCATTCAGCCTTGAGTTGCTCCCGTTGAAGGAGCCGCCCCAAGTCTGTGAGAGATTGAGCCAACCCTCCAACTTGAAGGAAGTCTTAGTCGCGGTGAGCCCCCTAGGAGAATCAACGAGAATGACTCCCAAAAGCGCAACCGCCCACACGAACCGACGAACGTTCAATTTCATACTGATAACCGCCTTCCGTTTCGCCAAATACCGCATCACTAACAATTGATATCCCCCAACCCCTCGTCCTTCTTTCAAAAACGAGAGAAAAGGACAACCGAACGAAGAGCATCCCTGCACCCCAGGGGGCAAAGAGCCAAGCAAACCTCGGACACGTCAGCCGAAATGGGCAGAAAACCAGGACCCATGAAAGTTCGCACTATGAACCACTTTCCCGGAATTGTCAAATCTGTGAATCCTCTCCACAGCAGTTCTTATACCGAACTGCTTTCGGACAGGTTTCTGTCGGAGATCCTAGCTGGCTCTCCCATTCTTGGCGATTGTCCTTCAAACAGCAGTTGTCTGCGGCGAATCTTCGCAAGATCTTGGCAATAAAGTCATTCCGAATCACTCACCAGATCCTTAAAGGACTTGCCTCGTTCTTCGTCATGTCTTTCTCATCCGAGTCTTCGCAAAACTTCACGATGTTCAACTGCCGTTTTTAGGTTCAGGGGTTAAGTGCTGAAGCCCGAGGGATGGTTCCGGTGGTGGTATGGTATCGGGGTCAGCCTTGGGAACCCCGTAAAGGGTTCAAGAATTCAAACTCAACCGGTGTCCTGCCTCACCGTGTCACCCTGTGCATCGGGTTCTACCCACGGTCGCGACAGCCTAAAGTGTCTTAAATTTTCTTGTGCATTTTCGTGACAGAAGTCCGTTTCTGGGTCAAATAAAGGGGGTCGAACTGGGTGGCCGCAACATCGCGCGGCACCGCATGGCTGGGAGTTGGCGCGACGCCGACTTGGGTCGCCTGGACAACAAAAAACGGCAGGGTGACATTTTGGGATTATTTGACGCATACATTCCGTGGGATCGGGTTCAGGCGATTGGGAGGGGAGAAAAGCTGCCCCATCGCACCTGGGGTGCCGCGTTGTTTGCAGATATTTCGGGCTTCACGCCCTTGACGGAAGCCTTGACACGGACCATGGGTCCCAGACGCGGGGCCGAGGAACTGACCCTCCATCTGAACCGGGTCTACCAGGCCCTTGTGACCGAAGTCCATCGCTTTGGCGGCAGCGTCATCGGGTTCGCGGGCGATGCGATCACTTGCTGGTTTGACCAGGACGACGGGCTCCATGCCGTGGCCTCAGCCTTATCGATGCAGCGAGCGATGGCTCAGATTGCGAGAGTCACGGTGGAGGAAGGCGTGGTGGTGGCGCTCGCCGTCAAGGCGTCGGTTTCCACAGGGCCGGCCCGGCGGTTTCTGGTTGGAGACGAGGAACTTCAGCTCATCGACGTCATTGCGGGGGAGACGCTCAACCGGATGGCAGCTGCGGGTGGAGTCGCTTTGAAAGGTGAACTGGTGCTCGACCGGGAAACCGCAGTGCGTCTCCGAGAGTCTTTGGAGATCAAGGAATGGAGGGCTGATCGTCCAGGAGACGAGGAGTCCTTCGCGATCGTGACCGCTCTGCAACGCCCTGTAGATGAACGCCCCCACGGGGACCTTCCGCCCCTGTCCGAGAACCAGGTCCGACCCTGGGTCCTCAGCCCCGTCTACAGTCGCCTGGTTTCGGGGCAAGGCGAATTTCTCACCGAACTGCGACCTGCGGTGCCCATCTTCCTCAAGTTTGACGGGATCGATTATGACGGGGATGATGGGGCTGGAGAAAAGTTAGACGCATTTGTGAAATGGGTCCAGCGGTTGCTGGCTAGTTTTGGGGGGTTCCTGATCGGGATGGCGGTGGGGGATAAAGGAAGTTACCTATTCAACGCATTCGGAGCCCCGATCGCCCATGAGAATGACCTCTGGCGGGCCCTGACCGCCGCCTCTCAACTGCGTCGGCCGCCGCCGGAACTTGCGTTCATCTCCAGCGTGCAAATCGGCATCAGTCGCGGGTTGGCTAGGACCGGGGCCTACGGAGGTGCCGAGCGCAGGACCTACGGGGTGCTCGGGTCCGAAGTCAACATGGCGGCACGCCTCATGGAAAAAGCTGAGCCAGGCCATGTGTTGGCCACTGGTTGGCTCCAATCAGAATCGGGCGACGCCTTCACCTGGGAACCAAAGCCGCCCATCCAGGTGAAAGGGAAAGAAAAACCACTTCCCGTGGCGGTGCTGCTTGAACCAACGCGCTCGTCCCCCACTCGTCTGCGAGAAACCTCGGCATCGCTCCCACTGGTCGGTCGCGTGCAGGAGCTCGCCTCCATCAAAGAGCGGCTTCAGCAAGCCCTGGCGGGTCGAGGCCAGTCGGTGGTGCTGGTAGCTGAAGCTGGCATGGGGAAATCGCGACTGGCGGCCGAAGTCGTCACCCTTTCTAGGAAATCGGGGTTCATCGGCAACGAAGGACATTGCGTCTCGCACGGGTCACAAACGAGCTACCTGGCCTGGTGGTCCATCTGGTCGGAGTTCTTCCGCATAGATGCCAGTCGCACGGCCGCGGAGCAGATTGCTTCAGTCGAACGACAACTGGCCGAGATAGACCGGTCGCTCGTGACGCGTTTACCCCTTCTTGGCCCGGTACTGAACCTGCCCATTCACGACAACGAGATCACGGCCGATTTTGACGCCAAGCTCCGCAAGTCCTCGCTGGAAGCCCTCTTGGCCGATTGTGTGCGCCATCGTGCCTCAACGGAACGTCTGCTCTTCATCATCGAGGACGCCCACTGGATGGACCCGTTATCCAAGGATTTGCTGGAAGTGATCGGACGGGCCGTGATGCGGTTGCCTGTCTTCATTCTTGTGACCCAGCGCCCTCCCGAGGAGAGCGTCACGGAAGGCGTGATCCTTAAATCCCTGCCGAACACTCTGGTCGTCCGCTTGGAATACCTCTCACCGATCGAGGCGGAGCAGCTTCTTAAGCAGAAAATGGCGCACATCTTCGGCCCTGAAGTCAACCCGTCTCGAGAACTCTTGGATCTCCTGATTGAGCGGTCGGGAGGCAATCCTTTCTATCTGGAAGAGCTGCTCAACTTCCTCAAAGATCAAGGCGGATCGCCAGGGGATCCCCTGGCCGCCACCTCTCTGGAACTGCCCACCAGTCTGCACAGCCTGATCCTGAGCCGCATCGACCAACTCACGGAACGTCAAAAGACCACCGTGAAACTAGCAAGCGTGGTGGGGCGGGTGTTTTCGATTCGCACGTTGGTCGGTGTGAACTCGGCTTTCCGCGAAGACGAGCTCGTCAATGATCTGAATGAGCTCGGGCGGTTGCAGTTGACCCCAATCGACCGCCCCTGGCCCGAGTCGACCTACATGTTCAATCACGCGGTCACACAGGAGGTGGCCTACCAATGCCTTCCCTCCGAGACGCGAACAAAGTGGCACAACGACATCGGCCTCCACCTCGAAGCCACCGCGACGGAGTCCGAAGGGGATCAGGTCGACCTTCTGGCCTTTCATTTTGACAGGAGCCAGAACGAGGATAAGAAACGCCATTACCTACTCAAGGCTGGGGAATCGGCAAAGGCGCGCTACGCGAACGCTGCGGCAATCGATTACTATCGCAAAGTGCTTCCTTTGTTGCCCGTCAACGAGCGGGTGAAGGAGATGCTCCAATTGGGGCAGGTCCAGGAGCTGACAGGCAAGTGGGTGGAGGCCGGGCAGACCTACGACGCGGCGCTGCGGCTTGCGCTCGAAATGACAGATGTGCAGATGGAGGCCCGGTGCCGGAGTGCGATCGGCGAATTGAGGCGCAAGGAAGGGGAGTACGTCGAAGCGCTGAAATGGTTGGAGGAAGCCCGGTGCTTGCACGAGAAGAGGGGAGACGAAACCGGACTGGCTGATGTGCTGCATCTGTCGGGCACCGTCAACGCCCAACGCGGCGAGTTTGAGCGGGCCGTGGGTCTCTACGAGCAGAGCATGACTATCCGGCGCAAACAGCTGGACAAGCGGAAAATCGCCAGCCTGCTGAGCAATCTCGGCATCATCGAGTGGTATCGGGCTGATCTGAACAAGGCCCGCGACCTTTATGAGGAAAGCTTGGCGATCCGTCGGGAAATCGGCGAGCGCTGGTCGATCGCCAACTCGCTCAATAACCTGGCCTTGCTCATGGGCGACCTGGGGGAATTCGCCACGGCTCGTAACCTCCTCGAGGAATGCCTCGCCATCAACCGCGAGCTGGGCGACCGGTGGTCCATTTCCAATTCACTCAGCAGCCTCGCCGATGTGACACTGGACCAAGGCGACTATTCCGCTGTGCGCGGATTCCTCGTCGAAGGGATGACAATCAGCCGGGAACTGGGCGATCGTATCACGATCTCCTTTCTCCTGGAGCAGTTTGCCCAGCTGGCCGTGGGCGAAGCAGACGCACACTCCGCCTTCACGTTCGCCGGCGCCGCCGCTTCTTTGCGTGAAATACTGCAGTCTGCCGCCCCCCCGAACCAGCAAACACGCCTCACCCTGATCCTCGCCTAATTTCTTGAAACTCCAGAAAAAGTGAACAAGAGGGCGGTTTTTCTCTTGCAATTGTTGTATAGAAAATCTATATGTCTTGAACACATGTCGGCGCGTTTGCCCATTCTGCACAAGACCCCCTTTGTTCTC
>CANLCA010000319.1 GCA_947487925.1 Verrucomicrobiales bacterium
CGCTTTTGCAGATAATGAGATCGGACGGCTCATAGAGGATTTCATCCTCCAAGGCGGAGTCGACACCTCGTTCATCAAATGGCGCGCGTATGATGGCGTCGGCCGCACGGTGCGCAACGGGCTGAACTTCACCGAACGCGGCTTCGGTATCCGCGGCGCAGTCGGCGTCCCAGACCGTGGGAACACCGCGGCTTCCCAGCTCAAGCCAGGTGATTTTGATTGGGACGATATGTTCGGAACTCAAGGCGTCCGCTGGCTCCACACAGGAGGGATCTTCGCCGCGCTCTCGGACACCACTCCGGAAATCGTCATCGAAGCCGTCCAGGCAGCCAAAAAGCACGGAGTGATCGTCTCCTACGATTTGAATTACCGCCCTTCGCTCTGGAAATCAATCGGCGGCCACAAGCGCGCTCAGGAAGTGAACCGTCGCATCGCCCCGTTCGTCGATGTCATGATCGGCAACGAAGAGGATTTTACGGCCTGCCTCGGCTTTCACGTGGAAGGAGTGGACGAGAACATCTCCCAGATCGATGTCAGCGCCTTCAAAGCCATGATTGAAAAGGCGGTGCGCGAGTTCCCAAATTTCAAAGTGGTGGCCACCACTCTACGAGCTGTGCGCTCGGCCACCCGGAACGATTGGGGCGCAATTTGCTGGGCTAACGGCCAGTTTTTCGAAGCCACCCATCGCCCGGATTTGGAAATTTTGGACCGCGTGGGTGGCGGTGACAGCTTCGCCTCCGGGCTGGTTTACGGATTGATGACCTTCGACGACGCCCAGAAGGCTGTGGAATATGGCGCCGCGCATGGCGCGCTCGCCATGACGACACCCGGCGACACCTCCATGGCCACGCTCAAGGAAGTGGAAAGCCTCGTCAAAGGCGGCGGGGCTCGTGTCCAACGCTGAGGACCCGCCCCCGGGACACGGTGGTTCCGGAAATGCCAGGAGCTAGCCCCTACAAAGGGTCAGGACAACTCACACGAGCTCCCTCTGCCATCCCGCTCACAACCGGCGCCAGCCCATAGTCCTGAGACCCATCTCAGGGCCTCGTGGCCCGGAGCGTCCCCAGCGAGGGCTAGCCGGATTCCCGACCCTCCTAGGCGGGAGGAATCAGCGCTTCAAATCGAGCCCATCAAAATACTTCTCGCGCAGCAGGGTGTCTTTTGTATCGTGTGCATGGCGTAGGAATTCATTTTATACTTTAAATGGAAGCAAAAGCGGATATCGCACTCATCGGTCTGGCCGTGATGGGCCAGAATCTCATCCTGAACATGAACGACCACGGGTTTACCGTAGTCGCTTACAACAGAACCGTATCCAAAGTGGATGACTTCCTCGCCAAGGAAGCCAAGGGCACCCAGGTGCTCGGGGCTCATTCCATCGAGGAAATGGTCGGCCTGCTCAAACGCCCTCGGCGCGTGATGATGCTGGTCAAAGCGGGTGCGGCCGTGGACGAATTCATCGAGCAACTCATCCCGCATTTGGAACCAGGCGACATCCTGATCGACGGTGGGAATTCCCTGTTCGGCGACACCAACCGCCGTGCCAAGTTTGTTGAAAGCAAAGGGCTGCTCTACATTGGCACCGGGGTCTCGGGAGGCGAGGAAGGCGCGCGCCGTGGGCCGAGCATCATGCCGGGAGGCTCTCCCGCTGCGTGGCCCCATGTGAAAACCATCTTTCAGGCCGTCTCCGCCAAGGTCGAAGGCGGAGCACCTTGCTGCGATTGGGTTGGCGAGAACGGAGCCGGGCACTATGTGAAAATGGTTCACAACGGCATCGAATACGGAGATATGCAGTTGATTTGCGAAGCCTACGCACTCATGAAGCAAGGCCTGGGCATGACACCCCAGGAAATGCACGAAGTGTTCGCAGAATGGAACAAGGGCGACCTCGACAGTTATCTGGTTGAAATCACCCGCGACATTCTCGGGTTCAAAGACGCAGACGGATTGCCCCTGGTCGAGAAAATCCTGGATGCCGCGGGCCAGAAGGGAACCGGTAAGTGGACTGTGATCAATTCAGCCGAGCTCGGCGTGCCGATCACCCTCATGGCCGAGGCCGTTTACGGTCGATGCGTCTCCGCCATGAAGGACGAACGCGTGGCCGCCTCCCGCAAGCTGAAGGGCCCCAGGCCGACGATCAGCGCCGACCGCGCCGCATTCGTCGAGCAGATTCGCCAGGCCCTCTACGCCTCCAAAATCGTCTCCTACGCCCAGGGCTACATGCTGATGAAGGCTGCTGCCAAGGAATACAGCTGGAACCTCAACTACGGCGGCATCGCTCTGATGTGGCGCGGCGGCTGCATCATCCGCAGCCGTTTCCTCGGGAAAATCAAGGAAGCTTTCGACAAAAAACCTAAGCTCACCAATCTGCTCCTGGACGATTACTTCCGCGCGGAGATAAAAAAATGCCAGAAAGCCTGGCGAAACGTGATCGCGACTGCCGTCAAGAAAGGCATTCCTGTTCCCGCTTTCAGCACCGCTCTTTCGTTTTTCGATGGCTATCGAAGCCCCGTCTTGCCGGCAAATCTGCTCCAGGCCCAGCGCGACTATTTCGGCGCCCACACGTACGAGCGAGTCGACCAGCCTCGCGGCCAATTCTTTCACACCAACTGGACCGGCCGCGGTGGCGATGTGTCCTCCAGCACCTACACCGTCTAAGCCCGGCAGGGCCGCCTCACACTTCGAAAATCATCGCAACTCCTCATTTATCAGAACCCATGGACCCCGCTCAGAAGCTCCACGATTTCAAGCCTTCTAAGGACTTTTTTATCGGTATCGACTCGGATGGTTGCGTGTTCGATTCGATGGAGATCAAGCACAAGGAGTGTTTTACGCCGATGTTCGTTAAACATTTTGGCCTCCAACCCGTCAGCAAATACGCGCGGGAGACCTGGGAGTTTGTCAATCTCTACTCAAAGACCCGAGGCGCAAACCGCTTTCCCGCGCTCTCACGGTCCCTCAACCTCCTCCGCCACCGCAGCGAAGTCCTGTCCCGCAAAGTCTCCGTTCCGGGCTCCCACGCGGTCGATGAATGGATGGCGCGCGAAACCAAACTCGGCAACGCGACACTCGCCGCCGAAGTGCGGGGTGGCAACTCAGGGCTCGAACCGATCGAACGTTGGTCGAAAGCGGTCAATCACATGATTGAAGACCTGGTGTCCGGCGTGCCTCCCTTCCCGCTGGTCAGGGAAAGCCTCGAAAAACTGAACACCCTCGCAGACGCCATGGTGATCTCCCAAACACCCACCGATGCTTTGGAGAGGGAATGGGCTGAGCACGGAATTGCGGATCAGGTCCGGCTGATCGCCGGTCAGGAAATGGGAACCAAGACCGAACACCTCCGTTTCGCGGCCTCCCAGAAGTACGCCCCTTCAAAAATCCTCATGGTCGGCGACGCGCCTGGGGATCAAAAAGCCGCAGAATCGAACAAGGCTCTTTTTTATCCCATTATCCCAGGCCAAGAAGAACGTTCCTGGGACCGATTCTTCAACGAAGCCTTGGACCGATTTTTCAAGGGCGCCTACGCCGGCGACTACGAAGTTTCTCTCATCAGAGAATTCGATGCTTCGCTGCCGGAAAATCCTCCGTGGTCAAAGCTCTCGACGTGACGCGAATCACCTTTTCCCATCCGACGTTAAACTTTGAGCCGTCAAACGACAACAGAGCGGGGAGAGGATAAACAACGGCTCAGACGGGTAAGGCATGACGAACAACAAGTCAACACCCTTCTGGAGCCTTTTAGTGATTCGGAATAGCTTTATCTCCAAGATGTTGCAAGGATTCACCACTGGCGGTTACGGTGTGCAGATCTAAGGATGAATGTGGCGCGTTGAACATTGTGACTCACGGCCCCGCCGCATTGCCCCCATGCGCGGCGGAGAACCGCAGACGGGCTGCCCATGAGCCCTACCCCGCTTCAACTTTCTCTCGGTAAGCTGCTCAAGCTGTTTGTTACGGTCATGGTCTTGTACGCGACCCTCTATTTTGCGACAGGCCTATGGAGGGAACGGAGAGGACCGTGGGTCTTGACGTTCGACAAATCCCCCTCTGGAAATCCAAGGCTGACCATCTCCCAGGAAAACCTCGGCGTTCGGAATGTTCAGATTCTGGCCCTGCAGCAGGAACCATTGCCAGCTGATTTCAAACCGGTGACGATTCATTTCAAATCACCTGGGGATCAACCGGGCTTTGGAAAATTGTTGTTCACGGACCTCACGGTCCTCCCAGGAGTCATCACCCTGGATGTTTTTGGACACGAAGTGGAACTGCTGCCCAGAACCCTCGTGATCAACCGCAAGTTGATCCCGTGGTCCGAGCGTCAGGAGATCCGACTCAATCCTGAGGAACGTCTCCCAGGCGGCCCCGTCCCGCCTCAGAAACGAAAGCAGCTGGGCCGCGAGCTGCCGTGACTCGAACCTGAGACAATGAGTGGTCCTTCGGGAGGGATCAAGGGTTCCATTCGCGTGGATTGGCGTGATTCGCGGGCAAACATCCCAACGGTCTGAATTTTGTCAAATTCGGTCCCCCTTCGGACTTCTTTCCGCGGTCGCCCCGTTACCCTTCCACATGGTTCTGCTAAACAGAAAGGGAAAGAAGAATTAACCACGGAAAAGGGACCGAAAATGAGTGGGATGGGAACGTTGCCCGCGAGTCCACGCGAATTGACGCGAATTTGAACTCGGACAGGGCAGCTGAGAAACCACTAATCTTCGCTAATCATCACTAATACAACAAGATGCGGGGATGTGAAAAATAACCATGGGGACGCCGCTTCACTGTATGGGGGAGGTGCTCAGTCAGGGTAACTTCTTCACCATTAGTGTCGATTAGCGAAGATTAGTGGTTCAATTTCCCTTTGA
>CANLCA010000320.1 GCA_947487925.1 Verrucomicrobiales bacterium
GATCTGGACGCCGTTTAAGGAAAGACCACCCATACTTGATCAAGTCGGTTCAAATTTACCTCCAGCCGAACCCTTGCCTCCGCGTACATGCCATAGCCAATGCTCCGAACGTCCACGACGCGGCCAATCACGATATCCTTGGAAAAGATGTCCCCAAGCCCGCTGGTCACCACTTTCTGCCCGGGTTTCAGCGGGCTAGAGCCGGGTAAAAAGCTGAGATCGACCAGATGACGGTCCATCGTTCCATTGGAGGCCGGCACGATGACCCCCGTGTCCCGAGTCTCAACCACCAACGCGGGCACGCGGCAGTTGGGATCACCCACCGCGATGACCTGCGAACGGCTGTAACCGACAAGACCGATTTTGCCCACGATCCCCTCCGCCGTCCGCACTGGCATGTCGGTTTGAACGCCGTCACGGTTCCCCAGATCAATCTGGAGGCTGTTCCACCAATTTGCCGGATCACGACCAATCACCTGAGCCAGCTTCATCTTTCGCGGAACTCGCCGCTGCCAACCCACCGAGTCCCGCAGCGCTTGGTTCTCACGCCAAGCCTCCTCGAACTGCTGCAGCTTGAATCGCAGTTGCTCGTTCTCAAACCGGGCCTTGCTCAGATCTTCAGCGAGCTCACGGCGAGTGGGAAGGATGGTGGAAACTTGGGAAGCGAACCCCTGAACGGAACCTGCAAGCCCAAAGAGAGGAAGAAACAAGCCCCCGATCGCGAGCTTGAGACGCGACGACACGCGGGTCGGCAGTCCCAGTATGATTAAAACTAGAACCCCAACCACGCTCAACGCAACGTAGTTCGATCTTTTCGACATCCGCTTACCCTGACAACCGTCTTCAGGGTGAACGCGCTATGTCCTGCTGGAGGAAGAAGCAACTCTCTTGAGAAATTGAAGTTCCTGGAGCACCCTCCCGGTCCCCTCACAAACCGCCGTCAAGGGGCTCTCGGCAATGTGCACGGGCAACCCTGTCTCGTCTGCCACCATCCGGTCGATCCCACGCAACAGCGCCCCGCCACCGGCCATCACAATGCCACGGTCGACCAAGTCGGCCGACAATTCCGGCGGGCAACGCTCCAACGTGAGACGAATCGACTCCAAAATGCTGGCTAGCGGTTCTTTCAGGGAATCACGAATCTCTTCCGATCGGACGCTGATTGTCTTTGGCAGCCCCGCGCTGAGATCCCGACCTTTTACTTCCATTGTCAATTCTTGTTCCAACTGGTACGCCGAGCCGATCCTAATTTTGATCTCCTCGGCAGTGCGTTCACCTATCATTAAGTTATGGGCACGCTTCATGTGCGCGACAATAGTCTCGTCGAATTCATCCCCCCCCACGCGAAGACTTCGACTGAAGACAATTCCCGCGAGGGAGATGATGGCGATTTCACAAGTTCCACCGCCTATATCCACGATCATATTGCCGGCCGGTTCATGCACTGGAAGCCCCACTCCGATTGCTGAGGCCATGGGCTGCTCGATCAAGTATACCTCCCGAGCGCCGGCGTGCAGTGCTGAGTCCTTAACTGCCCGTTTTTCCACTTCCGTGATTCCTGAGGGGACCGCGACCACAACACGGGGCGCGATGAGTTTTCGATGGTGAACCTTTTGAATGAAATGCCTCAGCATGGCCTCGGTGATCTCAAAATCAGCGATCACTCCGTCCTTCATGGGTCTGATGGCGACGATATTACCGGGGGTGCGTCCGAGCATGCGTTTGGCTTCCTCACCCACGGCAAGAACGTTGGTCGTGCCCGCTTGGATGGCCACGACCGAAGGTTCACGTAATACAATCCCTTGATCACGAACATACACCAGGGAATTAGCCGTACCCAGGTCTATGCCGATGTCGTTGGAAAACAGGCCTTTAAGTTGCGCAAACATGAATTATGCCAACCAACGCATCAACTTACGTGCTTAAGCCTGTCAACGTCAAGAACTTATAACCATCCCAACCGGAACCTGGTCGGAGCCTAGAAGGCCGAGTTACACCCAGCCCGGAAACCCGCCTCAGATCCGGAAACGGCGGTGCCTTCAAGGAAATCCTGTGGCCACGTTTCCGAAAGTTGCTCTCATTCGACGTCGCGCCATAGCCCCCTCTGAAACAGACAACCCTACCCTTGCCAATCCCCCGGTGTTAAAGAACATTGAAACCGTTGGCACGGATTGGTGTCTAAGTGAAATGGAAATCATGAACCCTACTCCTCCACGGCCCCGGGCACTCCCGTGCGCTTGCCCATGCCAAAACCGGGTTCAACCCAAAACCCAAGCCGCTTTCACCCTGATCGAACTCCTCGTGGTCATCAGTATCCTGGGCATCCTCGCCTCCATGCTCATGCCTTCTCTGGCTGGCGCCAAACGCAAGGCCAACTCCATCAAATGCTTGGGAAATATTCGACAAGTCAACCTCGCCTTGACCCTGTATGCCACCGACCACGATGGAGAATTCCCTCCCCGCCGACCCGTCACCAATTCGTGGATCTACAGCCTCAAACCCTATTACACAGACACGGGCGTGCTGAAATGCCCTCAGGACAGGTTTCTCGAAACACGCAGCTATGTCATCAATGGTTGGAACGATTATTTCCGCGCCACTTTGTCGGAAAAAGAATTTGCGCTCTACGATAAATGGAACTGGCCGCAAGGCATTAAGGAAAGCGTTATCCCTTATCCCTCCGAGACCATCACTTTCGGGGAAAAAATCTCGGGTTCACGTCATGTTCATATGGATTTCAACCAGGGCAATGATGGAAACGACGTCGAGCAGATTGATCATCGCCGCCACAAAACAGGGCCTTCTGGAAAAGGCGGGTCCAATTTCGCATTCGTGGACGGCAGCACGCGGTTCCTTCCCTACGGCCAATCGATTAGCCCCGTCAACCTTTGGGCGGTCACGGAACAGTGGCGGAAGGCGGCAGCCAAGCCGCTGGTCGGAAAGCTGGCACCCCCGAAATCTTAGCCTTCCACTTCATTCCCTCACTCCATGCGCCTCCTCCGCCGCCCTCGGTTTTCAGACGCTCTTCTCTCCCTTTTACTCTTATCAATTACCGCCAAAGCAGCGGCTCCGGATGTCGTGCTGAATGAACTCATGTACAATCCGCCCGGAAGTCTTGATGATCTCCAGTACATCGAACTATTCAATAAAAGCCCCAAACCGGTTAATCTTGACGGATGGCACTTCAAAACAGGATTGGAATTCGTTTTTCCAACCAACACCCCCCTGATCCCTGGCGGATTCCTTGTTCTTTCGAAAAACCCCGCTGCTTTCCGGAAACATTTCGGCGCCAACATACCCGTCCTGGGACCATTCAAAGGCAAACTGAAACACGGAGGGGAACGCATCGAGCTCGTCACGGCTTCCGGCACCACCGTGGATAGCCTCCAGTTCAAGGACCGATCTCCCTGGCCGATCGGACCGGACGGCTTCGGCCCCTCGCTGGAGAGAATTGTAGCCGACGGCCCCAGTGCGTCGCCCGATAATTGGGCCGCCTCAAAAATGCCCCAAACTCGGCGAGCCACCGGCAGCCCCGGCAAAAGAAACGACAATTTCGCCCCAACCTCCCTCCCAAATTTCTCAAACCTCGTTGTCAGCCCCGCAAGGCCAGGTCAACCCGTGATCGTGGAATGCGATATCACCGACGACACCGCCATCACGAATGCCGTGCTGAGAATTAGCGTGCTTGTGGGTGCGCAACCCTTGTCGGAGTCGGAAGCAACCCTGCAACGCATCGCTGGCACTTCGAAAACGGGACGGTATCGAGCAGAGATCGCCGGAGTGCCCGCCGGATCAATCGTCCGTTATAAGATCCTTGCCACGGGCCTGAGCGGGCTCGTTCGAGCACTGCCAGGCGAGAACGAGCCTGCCGCTTCGTTTTCCTATTATGTGGGCCCCAACACGAACACCGCGTCCATCCCCTTCGTTTACATCAATCAATTTGGCAGCAGAGAAAAACGAAATGCAGCCCGACAACCCCGCCTCTTCGGCGGCGGGGACAGTCCCGCTTCTGGAGGCGCGCGCGGAAACGCTTTCCTGCTCTACGCCCCCACAAACGGAACCGCCATCCAAGTATTTGATCAGGTGCGCGTGGTCGGCCGAAAAGGCGGTTGGAAAGTCCACTTTCGAAAAGATCAGCCGTTCGAAGGCATGACAGATATCAATGTGATTTTTGAATATCAGCCACGCTACGTGATCTCGGAACACATGGCCTACGAATTATTCCGCAAAGCGGGGCTGCCCTCACCCCATAGCGAGCCCTTGCGTGTTTGGATGGACGGACGGCCCGTGGGCTACCACCTGCTTGTCGAGCAGCCCAATCGCCATTTTCTCAAACGCTCCGGGAGGGATGAAGACGCGAATCTGTACAAAATTCTTTGGTACGGACAGGATCTTGTGGGCCAGCATGAAAAGAAGACCAACCCCTCCACCGGGCACGAGGATTTGAAGCGGATCATGGCCGAACTGGATCAAACCCAGGGGCAGGTTCAATGGGCGGTGATCGAAAAGAATTTCAACGTGCCCGAGTTCATTAATTATTACGCGGTCAACATGTGCATCCAAAACTGGGATGGATTCTTTAACAACCACTCCATCTACCATGATCTGAGACCCGGTGGGAAGTGGGGGATCATACCCTGGGATGAAGACAAAACCTGGGGCGACCACGATGGAGCCTCGTCGAGCTACGATTGGTACGACCGGGCTATTCAATTGACGACAGTACCCCCAACCGGTAGTGGTTTGGGTCATGGATGAAGATTATCCACTGGACGAACTGGACTTCGACGGGCGTTTTGCGACGGACGAGGCGTGCCGTGAGTATTTGGAGCGGCTGCGGTGGCC
>CANLCA010000321.1 GCA_947487925.1 Verrucomicrobiales bacterium
CCCGTTGTCAGAACCAGCGTCTCCGACCCGCCGAGCTTGCTCCCTGCGGCAGCGGCTTCCTCGAAGGTCTTCCCTTTGGCGCTTTCCCAGACCCGAGTTTGAACGAACGCTTGCGCGCCTGCGGCGACTCGGGTGACGAACCGAGTGGATTGAGGTTCCCCCAGCCAATAACCGGATGCAATGCCCACCCGGAAAGGAACAGCCGGGCCCACTGGGGACAATACGTCGGGGGACAGTCCGGCGTACATTTGGGCCAGGAAACTTGTTCCGGAAAGCCTGGTGACGCCGTCGGCGTCGAACACGGGTGCATCAATTCCAGAGGCGGTGTCGCGGTTGGCAAAGGTCACGGTTCCGCCGCTTCGGGAGAGAAGCAGCACCGCGGGCTCGCTGACGGCTTGGCCTGAAGAGTTTCGGGCCACCAACACATAAGTCCCCTCCTGGGCTTGCTGGACGCTGTTGAGGGTCAGCGACGCGGAAGTGGCCCCGGCGAGATTAGCACCATTGAATTGCCATTGATAAGTTGGTGTTGGAGAACCTGTTGCAGCCGCAGAAAAGCGGACCGTGGCGGCGGGTTTTTCGTAGATGCTCTCAGGCTGAGTGGTGATCTGAGGGGCGGCGTTGATATTCAGAGCGGCGTTCGCGCTGGTGACTTGCCCGGCGTTATTCTTGACGATCACGGAGTAGGTCCCAGCGTCACTCATTTGCACGTTTGACAGGGTGAGTGTTTGGGTCGTTCTTCCCGAAATGGACGCCCCATTTTTGCGCCATTGGTAGGAGATCGGATCCGTGCCCGTTGCGAGGACTGAAAACGTCACTGTGGCTCCGACGTTCACGGAGGAATTTGCCGGTTGTTGAGTGATTTTGGGGGCGATCCCGCTCACCAGAGAGAACGGCCTGAGACCCCTGAGATTGGCGGGCAATGAAGGAGGGTTCCCGGCTCCGCCTGTGGCGATTGTCAGGATTGCGGAGGCGCCTGCTTTTCCCCCTTTAGCGGATGCCAGCTCGTAAGTGGCCATCGGACTTAGCCCATGCGCGCACCTGGACGGAAGCGCTCGTCCCTGCAACCACGCCAGGGATTGTGCGCAACGGGTCGGAGTTGATCACATCCACGTAGCCTGCGGCGGCTCCTGTTCGAAAAGGCACGGCCGCACCTACTGCCGCGAGAGTTGTGGCTGTGCGCCCCGCATAAAACTGCGCTAAGAAAGCGTCGCCCGAGAGCCTTGTCGTCCCATCGCTGTCTGTGATGTGGGCGTCTATCGAATCCGTCAGCACTCGGTTATTGAAGTTGACCGTTCCCTGACCTGAAGCGGGTTGAGTCAGTAAAAGGAACAGCAAGACTGAGGCGAGTATTTGATACATTCGACGGCGATTGTAGCAGATTGGCTGATAATTGCCAGTTTTTGAGGATTCGAACATCTACCGGCCCGTATCACTGCGCACACCTAGCGATGGAATCAGGCACTCGCCACTGTGGTGCCTGGTCGGTTTTTGAAAAGTTTAATGGCCTGTAAAAGCCTTTGGGCGAGGCCACACAGGAATACGTCGATCAGGTGCGCAAGGGCCAAGGTCGTGTTGCCTAAAGATGCGGGCTTCCTGGCCCTGCTCATCGATCGGCATGGGGACTGGAACTTAGGTGGGTTGACGCACTCGCCCTTTCCAGTCCCAACCATCGGCTGCCTGAATACAGTCCGGTGCAGACCCCTGACAACGGTAATTGCGCCTGGAGAATATTCGCAACATACTGGCGATCAATTTCTTCCGTATCCTCAGCGGATCTGTGAAAGGAACTGCCTTGTTCTTTGTCATGCCTTTCTTCTCCAAGCTTTTGCAAAGATTCACGATGTTCAAGTTCCGTTTTAAGGATAACTCGACGGATTTTTCTCCCAAACTATTTTTCACAACCTAAGATCTCGATCCATGACACACACACACAGAATTGCGGCAGTGCTTGCTTTCTTGGCGTGGCTTGTTCCAGCCCCCCGATTGATCTCGGAACCAGCGCGTGTATTGTCCGTTGGCAGTCAGCCTGCCGACCAGCGTTTGAACCCTCCCAAGGACCTGGACGGATACTTCCCTTTCTCTCCCCCTGCATCCCGTGCCGCGTGGGATGAAAGAGCCCAGGAAGTGCGCAAGCGACTCCGGGTTTCCTTGGGGTTGTGGCCGGAGTTGCCGAAGACCCCGCTGAATGCGGTGATCCATGGGCGGATCGACAAGGATGATTACACCATCGAAAAAGTGTATTTTGAAAGTGTGCCTGGTTTCTTCGTGAGCGGGAATTTGTACAGGCCCAAAGGCAAGACAGGGCGGCTTCCCGCGGTGTTGAATCCGCACGGTCATTGGGCAAACGGGAGATTTTACGATGACGCGGCCGGGATCAAAAAGGAAATTATTCAAGGAGCCGAGCGTTTCGAAGACAGCGGGCGCAGTCCCTTGCAGGCTCGCTGCGTGCAATTGGCCCGCATGGGCTGTGTCGCCTTCTTCTACGACATGATTGGTTACGCGGACAGCCAGCAGATCACTCAGGGTTTGGCCCATGGTTTTGCTAAACAACGCCCAGAAATGAATACGACCGAAAACTGGGGATTATTCAGCCCACAGGCTGAGGCGCATTGTCAGAGCGTGATGGGTTTGCAGACCTGGAGTTCGATACGCGCTTTGGACTTTCTTTCGAACCTGCCGGATGTCGATCCATCCCGGATTGCCGTGACGGGCGCGAGCGGAGGCGGAACCCAGACCTTCATTCTCTGCGCGCTGGATCCTCGCCCAGCGGTTGCGTTTCCAGCCGTGATGGTGTCCACCGCCATGCAGGGAGGATGCACCTGTGAGAACGCATCCCTGCTGCGTGTCGGGACCGGAAACGTGGAGATTGCCGGGTTGTTTGCCCCAAAACCGTTGGGCATGACCGCCGCGGACGATTGGACCAAGGAGATGGCTGCTAAGGGGTTTCCTGAGCTAAAACAGTTGTACCAGCTTCTGGGTGCGCCAGACCAGGTCATGCTGAAGCCTCTGTTGCATTTTGGGCATAACTACAACCACGTCAGCCGGTCGGCGATGTACGCCTGGATGAACAAACAATTGAAGCTTGGTTTGCCAGAGCCTGTTGTGGAGCGAGACTATCAACGGCTGAGCGCCCAAGATCTCACCGTCTGGGATGCGGCGCACCCCACGCCGCCGTCGGGGCCAGCCTTCGAGAAAAGCCTGCTCAAGTGGTGGCATGAGACTGCGCAGGGGGAACTCGCCAAATCGCGCGCTAATCCCGGCTCCTACCGCCAGACCGTCCTGCCTGCTCTGGAGATTGTGCTGGGCAGAACTCTCGACAAGGCTGGAAAGGTGGGCTGGCACATCTCGAATAAGGTGGATCGTGGCAGCCATCTTGAGATGTCTGGATTGTTGCGAAACGAAAGTCAGGGTGAGGAATTGCCCGTTGTCTGGCTTCATCCAAAGGAATCAAAATCCCGGACCGTGGTGTGGTTGAACGAGAACGGGAAAGCTGGACTTTGGGGAGCCAACGGCGCTCTCAAGGCCGACGTGAAGAAGTTGCTGGATGCGGGCTCGACGGTGGTGGGTGTGGATCTGCTTTTTCAGGGGGAGTTCGTCGCCACGGGAGAGAAGGTCAACAAGACCCGGCGGGTTAAGAACCCTCGCGAGTTTGGGGGTTACACGTTCGGCTATAATAACACCCTTTTTGCCCAACGAACCCACGATGTGCTCACCGTCTTGAGATACGCCCTCGACCACGAGAACAAGCCTGAACGCCTGGACATTGTGGCGCTCGATTCAACGGGTCCAATCGCGATTGCCGCACGCGCTGTTTCGGGCGGGGCTGTAAACCGCGTCGCGGCGGACACCTCGGGTTTTCGGTTCGGCAAGGTGCTGGATTTGCACGATGTCAATTTTCTTCCTGGCGGCGCCAAATACGACGACCTTCCCGGGTTGCTTGCCGTGGTCTCACCGGCAGAGTCGTGGATTTCGGGTGAGGATGAGGCCGGGCTCAAGCTGGTACGGGAGGCCTATGAACGCGTTTCGAAATCGGAGCATCTTTCTCTCTACAAGGGTCCCGGGGAGGACCGGAATGGGGCCGCCGTGGCATGGCTTCTGAAGGGACTTTGAAATCTTCTTTTGACACTTTTTTGTAAAATGTTCGAGCCATTCCCTAGGATTCCCATCGGCGTGCGTTCTCTGGCTGTTTGCTCGGCTTTGTTCGCGCTGAGTTTTTCACGACCCCATGCCGCCCAGGCCCTCCCCTCATCCATGACAAACAACCCACTGCTTGTTGAAAGCACTTTGCCGTATCATTTCCCCCGCTTCGACCTTCTCAAGGACGAGTTCTACGCCCCGGCATTTGAGCTGGGCATGGCGGAAAACTTGAAGGAAGTAGAGGGCATCGCCACGAATCCCGCAGCGCCCACCTTGGATAACACCATCATTGCCCTGGAGCGATGCGGCCAGTTGCTGGCGCGGGTGAACCGGATTTTTTCTAACTTGATCGGCACCGTCAGCAACCCGGCAATGCAAGCTTTGGAGAAGGAGATGTCGCCGAAACTTGCCGCTCACGGGGATGCCATCAAATTGAACGGCCCCTTGTTCACGCGAGTGCAGGAACTTTACAATCGGCGGGCATCGCTCGCTTTGGACGCGGAATCAGAGTGGTTGCTGGAGCGCTACTACAAGGACTTTGTCAGGGCAGGCGCGAGGCTTTCAGAGCAAGAAAAGACGCGATTGAAGGCCCTGAACGCCGAGCTCGCGACTCTGCAGACGGTGTTCGTGCAAAATGTTTTGAAGGAATCCAACGCTCAAGCTGTGGTGGTGGAGAGGCGTGAGGAACTGTCTGGGCTTTCCGATA
>CANLCA010000322.1 GCA_947487925.1 Verrucomicrobiales bacterium
ACGATTTCAAGGGAATCCAACTCGCCATTGTTTTTCTCGTTTTACCCCCCTGGTTCTGAGGTCTGAAGATTCACTTTGGAGCCCCTGTTTTCGCCGAAACAATGGTTTGAGAGCTCAGCAAGTCGATCTCTGCACGAAGTTCGCGTCCAAGCCGCAAAAAACCCGCCTACATTCTGGAATACCGTTGACGCTCCCGTACTCGTTACCTAGATTGGCGACGAGTATAGGATCTGACCTTAATTTAATGAGTAACCCTGCGATTGCCGCTACTGCTGCGAAAGGTTTGGAAGGGGTCGTTGCTGCGAGCACGCGGTTGAGCGACGTGCGTGGCGACGTGGGAAGACTCATCTACTGCGGTTACGACATCGATGAATTGGCTGGGAGAGTCACTTATGAGGAAGTGGTCCATTTGTTGCACCACGGATTCCTCCCCAACAAAGCCCAATTAACCGAACTCAAGGCGCGTCTTTCGGCGGCCCGCGATTTGCCTCAAGGAGTCATCGATCTTATCAAGTCCCTCCCCGAAAGCACGCCGGCGATGCACGCCTTGCGCACAGGGGTTTCGGCTTTGGGATGTTTTGATTGTAATTCGGACGCGGACAACATGGACGCGCAGCGCGATAAGGCGATGCGTTTGATCGCGCAGATCCCCATCATCACGGCCTATTTTCACCGGTCACGTCAAGGCAAGTCTCTTCTGCCTCCCGATCACTCTTTAGGGGAGGCTGCGAACTTTCTTTACTTGATGAACGGCGAGAAACCCTCGGACGAGCAGGTCTCCACAATGGACCTGTGTTATGTGTTGCATGCGGATCATGGCATGAACGCCTCAACGTTCAGCGCCCGCGTCACCATTGCGACCCTGAGCGACATGTATTCGGCCGTCACGACTGCCATCGGCACCCTGAAAGGCCCTCTCCACGGAGGGGCGAACGAGGGCGTCATCAAAATGCTCAAGGAGATCGGCAGCCTCGAGCATGTTGAAGAATACGTGGAGGAATGCCTCGCCCAAAAGAAGAAGATCATGGGAATCGGTCATCGGGTTTACAAAGTCCTTGACCCGCGCGCGCCGCATCTGAAACGCATGGCTCAAGTCTTGAGCGCAAAGTTGGGCGAGCCAAAGTGGATACAGATGAGCGAAAAGATCGCGGAGATGATGCTCATGCGCAAGGGATTACACGCAAACGTCGATTTCTATTCCGCCACGGTTTACTACTCGATGGGCATTCCGACCGATCTGTTTACCCCCATTTTTGCGATCGCTCGCACCTCCGGTTGGACGGCTCACGTCTTGGAACAGTTGGCCGACAACCGCCTGATCCGTCCACAAAGCGTCTACACCGGGCCGGTGGGTCTCAAGGTCGTGCCCCTCGATCAACGGTGAACCCTCCATTTGCCCCAGAAAGACTAGACACCGATTTCGACGTCAGCGGGGTTGGGGTTTCCGGGAGTTTTCAATCCCGCTGGGCTAGCGTTTGGAGGGGTTTCAATCCGGACCGTTTTTCGGCGTGAATGATCAAGAAACGCAGCTCCTTAGTCGTGCGCGATTCGAACGTGAGGCTTCTCCCCACAAACCGAAGGGTTGATGCACATTTGAGTTATTGTCGTCACCTCGGGGCATCGGCCCTTGGATAGCTACTAAAAACAATCATGAATCTTCACGAATATCAGGCGAAACAACTGCTGGCAAAACACGGGGTTGCAGTCCCTGCCGGCGAGGCGGTCCGGACACCCCAAGAAGCCCGCGAAGCCGCCACCAAGTTGTTCGCATCCGGTCAGTCGCTCGCCGTGGTGAAATCCCAAATCCACGCAGGGGGACGCGGCAAAGGTACTTTCAAAAGCGGTTTTCAAGGGGGCGTTAAATTATGCAAAACGGCGGATGATGTCTTCGAGAAGGCCACAGCGATGCTTGGCAATGTGCTGGTGACGAAACAAACCGGCCCCGAAGGACGCGAGGTCAAAACGCTGCTCATCGCGAGCGCTGCGACCATCCTAAGAGAGCTCTATCTGGCCGTGCTCCTGGACCGCTCCACCTCCCAACCGTTGATCATGGTCAGCACCGAAGGCGGGGTTGATATCGAGGAAGTGGCAGAGAAGAATCCCGAAAAGATCATCAAGGAACTCATCGACCCCTCGGTGGGCCTCATGCCCTACCAGGCCCGTAAATTGGCCGCAGCCCTTGGACTGCGTGGCGATCTGATGACCCAAACCACCAAGCTTTTGCTCGGTGTTTATAAGGCCTGGTGGGAATCTGATGCGGCAATGCTCGAGATCAATCCACTATGCGTGGTCGCAGGACCAGACGGCAAAGAATCGATCATGGCTGTCGATGCCAAAATGTCGATTGAGGACAACGCGCTTTTCAGACACAAAGATATCCAGGCGATGCGGGACCTAGGAGAAGAGGCGCCACTGGAGATAGAAGCCAGCAAGTTCAACCTGAATTATATCAAACTCGATGGCGACATCGCTTGTCTGGTCAATGGGGCGGGGCTCGCGATGGCCACGATGGACATCATCCAGCACTACGGAGGCAACCCGGCGAATTTCCTGGATGTGGGAGGCGGCGCGAGCAAGGAACAGGTCAGCGCGGCGTTCAAAATCATCTTGAGCGATCCGCATGTGAAAGGGATCTTGGTCAACATTTTTGGTGGGATCATGGATTGCAACGTGATCGCGACAGGGATCGTTGCAGCCGTGCGCGAGACAGGCTTAAAGCTCCCGCTCGTGGTTCGCCTTGAAGGGAATAATGTTCTGCTGGGGAAAAAGACGCTTGCAGAATCAGGCTTAACCCTCATCACCGGAGACAGCATGGCGGAAGCCGCACAACGCGCGGTGGCAGCCCTGTCTACAAGGACGCCCTAAGCTGCTGGAACCGACAACCGACCCATTCAACTCGAGACAGGATTTTCATGGCAATTCTAGTAACCCCAGAAACGAAGGTTGTGGTGCAGGGCATCACGGGCGCCTTTGGCGCGCGTCATACTCAATTAAGTCTCGCTTACGGCAGCTGCATCGCCGCCGGCGTGACTCCCGGCAAAGGTGGGCAGTTTTTTGAAAACACAGTCCCTATCTTCGACACCGTAAAAGAGGCGATCGAGGCCACAGGATGCACAGCCAGCGCAATCTTTGTGCCTCCGGCGTTCGCGGCGGATGCGATTCTCGAAGGCGTGGATGCCGGGCTCGATCTGGTGGTCTGCATCACCGAAGGAATTCCAATTAGGGACATGATGATTGTGAAGCGGGCAATGCAGGGCAAGAACACACGGTTGATTGGCCCCAACTGCCCGGGCATCGTCACGCCAGGAGTTCGGCAGGATTCTCAAGGGGGCTGCCGGATTGGCATCGCCCCGGGTTACATCCACAAGAAAGGACACATCGGAGTCGTCTCCCGAAGCGGAACTCTCACCTATGAAGCCGTTTGGCAATTGACTTGCCGTGGTGTCGGACAATCCACTTGCGTGGGAATCGGAGGAGATCCCGTGAACGGGACATCCCATCTCGACGTCATCAAAATGTTCAACGACGACCCGGATACCCACGGGATTATTATGATTGGCGAAATCGGCGGCTCAGCCGAAGAAGAGGCTGCGGAGTGGGTAGGAAAGCACTGCAAAAAGCCGGTGGCCGGTTTCATCGCTGGAGCCACAGCTCCCCCAGGGCGACGCATGGGCCACGCAGGTGCTATTGTCAGCGGAGGCAAGGGGACCGCTGCCGCAAAAATCGCCGCCATGAGGGCGGCCGGGATCGCCATCGCGGAAACCCCTTCGGTGATGGCGGACACGCTGTTGAAACTCATGTGATCGCCTTCCAGAGCCTGAAGACCGTGGACATCGGCCGAGGGGTTGTGAGTGTCCTTGTCCCCAATTACTGGTAGAGAAGTGTTGCCACACACCCGAAGGGGCGCAAAGCCTCATGCTTGAATGAACACGATCGACGCAATGCTAAGCCTGGCGTCGATGCTCCTATGGCTGAATGCCACCGTCCGGCATTGGAGCCTTCGCGGCCCCCAAAGCGCCTATTCTCTCCTGCGCACCTTGGAACGACTAGAGGTGCCGGCTCCGCGCCGGTGGGCCTCGTCCGTCGGACTCTTGGCTATCCTCTGCTTCAGGTCGTTATTCTACTGGCAAATCGGATCCGCAGTCGGTTGGACTCCCTCGGTTGACTTAGGCCCATTCGCGATCTCATTTCGCAGCGATCATGCATCCCGGATGTTTCTGTACTCATGGATATCCTTTGCGAAATGCCTGCTGCTGCTCTATATGACAATCCTGTTTTTTGTCCTGGTGAACCGGGGCCAAGGCGACGGCGAGCCCATGCATCGATTCCTCTTTCATCAGCTGGGTGGATGCGCTCACTGGCCCGCATCGGTTCTGGTGCCGCTATCTCTGCTCGCACCCGCGTTGCTATGGAGCCTTGCCGTTTATCCCCTGTCCAAAATGTCCATTTTCCCCGCCCCACATTCCTGGAGTGTCGTCGTAACGCACGGTCTGCTCATGAGCATTGGGTTGTGGTTGAAGCTGCGGTGGGTCGTCTTGGCGGTTCTTCTGCTGCACCTTTTGAACAGTTATGTGTATTTCGGAAATCACCCTTTCTGGCCATTTATCAGCCTATGCGGGCGTCGAATCTCAAGAATCGCCTCTTGGCTTCCGCTCCGCCTTGCAAAGGTCGACCTGAGACCTGCTGCGGCTGCGGCGATGGTATTCTTGGTATGCGGTGGTGGTGACCGAGCGATTTTGTGGCTTTTCGGGAAAGTGCAGCCATGAGCCAGACTGAATGTCTTTCAGAACGACCCGACGGAGTCTGGCTCCGTATCAAGCTGCAACCTCGCGCATCGAA
>CANLCA010000323.1 GCA_947487925.1 Verrucomicrobiales bacterium
AACAACTTCTCGATCGGCTCCATCGCATTGCCTTCCGCGTCCTTCTTCCAAAGCACTTCCGGCCGGGACACCAGCACTTCGTGCCCTTCCCGGCGCATCTGCTCCACCAGAATCGCAATCTGCATTTCCCCACGACCCGACACCGCAAAGATTTTCGGGTCGCTGGTCTGCGCGATGCGCAGGGCGACGTTGGTTCGAATTTCCTTCACCAACCGGTCCCAGATGTGACGCGCTGTCACCAGCTTACCATCCATCCCGGCCAGCGGCCCATCGTTGACCGCGAACTCCATCTGAATCGTCGGCGGATCGATCGGAATATAGGGCAACGCCGCTCGCTGCTCCGAATCGCAGATGGTCTCCCCGATGAACACATCCTCGAATCCCGTCAGCCCAATGATATCTCCAGCATGAGCTTCCTGCACCTCGATGCGTTTCATGCCCTCGAAATGGAAGATGGCCGTGATCTTGCCCTTGGTGATCGCCCCGTGGCCGTGGCGGCATATCGCCGGGTCTCCCAGCTTCACCTTCCCTTCCACGATCTTGCCGAAGGCGATCCGGCCCAGATAATCCGAGTAGTCCAGGTTTGCCACCAGCACTTGGAAGCCTTCCCCAGCCTTCGCACGCGGGGGCGGAATGTGCTTCACGATCGCGTCGAAAAGCGGCTCCATCGTCCCCGACACGTGGTCCAGCTCCACTTTCGCGTAGCCGCCCTTGGCCGAGCAGTAAATGAACGGAAAATCCAGCTGCTCATCCGTCGCGTTGAGCGACATGAACAGTTCAAATACCAGATCCAACACCTTCTTGGGCGTTGCGTTGTCCCGGTCGATCTTGTTAATCACAACGATCGGCTTGGCCCCCGCTTCCAAGGCCTTGCGCAGCACGAAACGCGTCTGCGCCTGCGGGCCATCGGTCGCGTCCACCACCAGCAGCACCCCATCGATCATGTTCATGATCCGCTCCACCTCGCCTCCAAAATCAGCGTGCCCGGGCGTGTCTACGATGTTGATGTGGTAGTTCTTATACTTGAACGCCGCATTCTTCGCTCGGATCGTGATCCCCTTTTCCTTCTCCAGATCCATCGAGTCCATCAGCCGCTCCTCTTGCGACTCGTGCTGGTTGGCTCGGAACGTCCCGGATTGCTTCAAAAGACAATCCACCAGCGTGGTCTTCCCGTGGTCCACGTGGGCAATGATGGCGATGTTGCGTATATGCTGCATATCTTCACTTAACTGGTCTTCAATTAACTCGTTCTTCACAGTCTAAGACCGATAGAGCCCGGTAATCTGAGGCTTGGCCAGAAAAGATCAAGCCCGCGACAAAAGAAAAAACGGTCGCACGTTTGAATGGAGATTTATTTACAGTTGTAACCCCGCCACTACAGTCGTAATAAATATTCGCACTCATGAGCTCTTGCTCGCCCGAACTCACTGGTGCCGAATGGGCTGTCATCAAAGCGGTCTGGGAACTCCAGCCATGCCCGGCCCCGACCGTCCAGGAACACCTCGCGAAGTCCCACGCATGGACCTGCTCCACCGTTCGCACAATCAAGGATCGGATGGTTGTCAAAGGTCTCCTGGTTTCGGAAAAACTGCGCAACCTGACGCTCTACCGCGCCGTCATCACGCGCGAGCAGGCTCAACTAGGGGAGCTGCGCTACGCTCTCAAACACGCCTTCGACGGCGCCCTCGCTCCGTTGGTCCAGTGCCTGCTGGACTCGGAGAAACTCTCCACCGCTGAGCTCGACCAACTCGAAGCACTCGTCGTCGCCGCAAAACGCAAATCGGGCTCGTCTTCAACATCGCCTAGCGGCAAACCCTGATCTGTATCCTCCAAGAAAGACCATGCTTTTACATTGCTGAACGCGGCTGCAGGAAACGCCATATGGTCCGGCTGGCTCGTGATGCTTGGCGCAGCCCTTTCCCTACTGCCAATGGGCTTTTTTAGAAGTGTCGACACCGCTCCCGTGTCCGACATTCAGAGCAAATCGTCCAAGGGCCGCGCCGAGGTTCGGGTCGTTCGGGGCAGTGCTCAGGATGATGACGGGAGCGGGAGTCGATTGTAGTCCTCCGCACATTGGAGGGTTCTTCAGTGCAAATGTCTCTCCTTGCCCAACAAGTCGAATTCAATGCGTCCCCGCCCCAAATCACGATGGATGTGAAGTGGCTCGAAGGTCCTCCGAAACTGGAAGCCACCCTGGGTTTGACCTAGCGAACGAACAGTCCGTCCCAATCAGGTTATCCCCTCCGGTGTCTTTTAATTTGAGTCAACGCGCAGTCAACGCGATAACAAGATTTCCATTGCAAACAGGCGTTTGACCGCTACATTCCCCGTCTGCTCGGATTTCCGAGCAAAAAATAACACTTTGAACAGCGAGTATTGCAGAAGAGCCTTGGAAAAGGTCAAAAGCCCGAACACCCTGGTGAACATCGTTTCAAAACGGGTTCGCCAGCTCACCAGCGGGGGCGGGGCTCACAGCCGCCCACTCATCGCGGACACCGTCGGCCTCGGCGCCGCGGACATCGCGCTCCTGGAGATTGCGGAGGGCAAAATGGGCTGGACTGTTGACGAAAACGCCAAAGATCTGCCTCCTCCCAAACCGGAAAACAAATTCCTCTTCCCCTAACTCCAACGAGAAGGGGGCCTCCTATCGCCCTTCCCCCACGGGCCCTGTGTCCGAAATCTTAAAGAACGCCAAAGCCCGCCGGGATTACCAGATCCTAGACACTCTCGAGGCGGGAATTGTCTTGAAAGGGACGGAGGTCAAGTCCTTGCGCGCGGGGAAAGGGCAAATCAGCGAGGCCTTCGCCCGCGTCGAAAACGGTCAAGTGCTGCTCTACAACGCGCACATCGACGAGTATAATTTCGGCAACCGCCAAAATCACGCCCCAAAAGCCGCCCGCCGACTTCTGTTGAACAAATCGGAGATCCGGAAACTCCACGACGCGACGGCAATCAAAGGCAACGCGCTCTTCCCACTCTCGTTCTACTGGAAAAACGGCAAAGTCAAAGTCGCGCTCGCAGTGGGAAAGGGGAAGAATAACGTGGACCGCAGGGATGATATCAAAGAGAGAGACGCGGACCGCGAAATCAAACGCGCGCAAATGAACTTCGTCAAAGCGCGTTAAACAGCCGACGACTTCCTTACCGCAGAATCCAAGGCGATCAAGGGACGTTGCAGGTGTCCTCCTCCCGTCCCAAACCTCTGTGCTCTCTGTGTCCTCTGTGGTCAAGCTCCCGGACTCGTGGCGTTCGAATTCGTTTGGGCTTCACCACAGAGAGCACAGAGTTCACAGAGAGTTCACAGTTTGAATCGCTCGATGCCTTCTGTCAGCCGTTGGACGTTGAAATTGATCAGCAAGCCGGTCTTGATTCCCGAGAGCTTCAAATAGGTCAGCAGTTGTGCCTTGTGGATGCCGCTGACCGCCTCGATCGCCTTCAGTTCGAGGATCAACTGGTCGTCCACCAGCAGGTCGATGCGGTAGCCGCAGTCAAGCCGCACTCCTTTATACTCGACCGGCATCGGATGCTCGAGCCGAAACGGAATGCCATTCAGGTGCAGTTCGTGAGCCAGGCAATGCTGATATGTCGACTCCAGCAGTCCTGGTCCGAGGACGCGGTGCACCTCGATCGCAAGGCCGATGATCTTCCCAGTGAACGGATCCTTCTCCATTGCCGCCTCTGTGCTCTCTGTGTCCTCTGTGGTCAAGCTCCCGGACTCGAACCACCGGATTATGCGGATAGCACGGATTGGGATGAAACCAGAAAACTCCTTTTCCGATCCGCGTAATCCGTGGTTAAAAAACCCCCGTGAAACGGCAGACTCCGACCGATAGTGTTACGAAGAACACATAGACAAGAAACAACCCCACGGGCACTGCCCGTTTGGACTTCGCCGCTCAGGCTTTCTTCCAATTCCGGACCGGGGCCTTGGTAACCAAGCCCTTCTTGATGGCCTTGGCCGTGACACGCACAAAACGGACTTCCCCATCGATCACAGCCTTCACGCGTTGGAGATTGGGAAGGAATCGGCGTTTGGTGATCGCGGTCACGTGCGTGCCGATACCGCCCTTCTTCTTCGCCTTACCACTGCGCCAAATGTGGCTGCCCTTAATAGATCCCGTCCCGGTTAATACACAGATTCTCGACATAAACCCTTTAAATCCAAATCCCGAAGGGCGGAGAAAATACCATCCGCGCCCTCAGTGGCAAGCTATTTTGTTGCCTACAACCTGACCGTCTCGTTTTTGTAGACCCCGGGAGCCACGGCCCTTGGCCCCGAAGACGATGGATTAATGAAGTCGACCGACCCGATACAGACAACTCCTTGTCCAAATTCGACTTCTCCCAAAACACTCAAACGATCACACTCCATCAAGGACGGTATCCCCTTCGCAAAAAGGCTTTCGAACCTTTCCAAGGTCTTGTAATGGACCGGATCCAAATTCACAACGGGCACCCGCCCTGCGCGCTTCTCATGCAACACCAGCTGGCTCTGATTCTCCAACGCATAAGCATCCGAACGCACAACCAACAAATCCGCGGTGGACTTCACGGGTGCGAAGCGCGTCCGTGGAACGACTATGGCACGGCTCGCCTCGAAGCATTCGATGGCGGCGCCCATCGCAGACTCCAGTTGAATAACCCGGCAGCTCGATGAATCCTTGGCATCCACGGGCTTCACATTCCGGATGAGAGGCAGCGGCAAATAACCCTGGGACCGCACCAAAAGCTCTTTGAGGTGATCCAGCCGAATCCACAGGTTGTTCGTGTTAAAATATCCATGCTCTGCAATGTCTTGAAAGGAAGCTTCATCCGATGGGGGCA
>CANLCA010000324.1 GCA_947487925.1 Verrucomicrobiales bacterium
CGCCTACCTTCAAGACCCCGCCCAGGCCGACAGGCAGTTTGGCTCCGGAATAAATCTCCTCCAACGTGAACACTCCATCCTTCAGCACCGGTTTTATCAGGGCGGACACCGCGCGAAACGCACCGCTGTAAATCAACCCCTCGCCAATCAGCGGTGTGATGATCACGGCAGGACTGCCTTTCGCCGTTTTCTCGTAAAACCAGAGTAACTTGCCCGTCTTCGCGTCCACGCCCACGAGCCCGGTCGCAAGAAACTGTACGTATTGTTTCACCCCGTGGAATTCGGCGCTCAGTGCCGACGAATAACTGGCGTCGCTCCCCTCGGGCACGTTGCATTTCCAGATCGTCTCACCTGTCCGCTTGTTCAACGCCACCAGTGTGGCGTTTGTGCCGCCGGGCGTGCAGATCAATTTATCGCCATCCACTAACGGCGACTCCGAATAAGCCCACTCGCCGTATTTTCCTCCGAAATCGGTGCGCAACTGTTTGCGCCAAACCTCCTTGCCGTTCCCTGTTTCGAGACAGACCAGATCACCATCCGAACCCAGAGCGAACAAAACGTTGCCATCCACCGTCGGCGTTGAACGCGCGCCAGGGTAGCTCGGATTCTGCTCCGGGTGACCGACCTTTCCCAGCTTGGTCGACCAAACCCGGCTGCCGTCCTTCACCGCATACGCCAATACCGATTCCTCCGATCCCTCGTTGCCCAGCAGATAGATTCGCTCGCCCACTACAGACGGCGTGGAATAACCCGCGCCGACATCTTTGGCCTGCCATAGCAATTTCGGCCCGTCCTTCGGCCATTCCTGCAACAACCCCGTTTCTACCGCATGCCCGTCACGGTGCGGGCCACGAAATTGGGAGAAATCGAGAGCCCTGAGTCCCGTCGTGGTTGAAGTCAGCAACAGGATGGAATGCAGGAGAACGGGTCGCCAGCGGAGAATCATTGATTTCATAAATCGACTCTATGGTTAACCTCAATCCAGAAGGTCTTCAATCGCATTGTTCCACGGTCGCGTTTTCACCTCTGAACGAACGGGAATGGACCACTCGTGGAACGTAACGTCTCCGAGTGCTGACGGTTGAATTCAGTGGGGATAATTCGTTGGCCTCGAATCTGAAGTGGGCGGAGCGGTTGCTCGTCAAGGTTCTCTCACCCAGGTCGGTGCCAATCGTCACCCTGCTCAGGTGCTGCTTTAAGGTTGGGAGGTATCCTCAGCGACAATCGCGCAGTGGCCGCACTTGCGGGAATTGCCCGACAACGCACTTGGCACCGGTCGTTGAAGGCGTAAGATCATCGCCAATGAACTGTTCTCAACAAAGATTGGCCTTGTACCCTGCCGTGGCGACCATCGTGTTCACCCTTTTGACGAGCTTGACGGCGCTCACTGCCTGGGGGCATGACTGGCCAGAGTTTCGTGGGCCGACAGGTCAGGGGCTTTCACCCGCGAAGAATGTTCCAGTTCGGTGGAGCGCGACTGAAAACGTCGTCTGGAAGATTACCATTCCGGGTGCGGGATGGTCTTCGCCTGTGCTCGCAAACAACCGACTGTACCTCACCACCGCCAAATCCGGTGAAGGCGCAAAGAGTCTGGAGTTGAGTGCGATGTGTTTGGACGCCCAAGACGGGAAGCTGCTCTGGAGCACGGTCATCTTCAACCCTGAAGACGGGTCCAGCCTCCATCGAAAGAACGGCTATGCGAGTCCCACCCCGCTGGTACGCGATGGTCGACTCTTCGTTCACTTTGGGCACTTTGGTTCGGCGTGTCTGGATTTGGCTGGAACTGTCAAATGGCGGCAAAGTTCCCTCGATTATCCCTCCGTGCACGGCAACGGCGGTTCGCCTGTCCTGGCCGGAGACAGGCTGATCTTCAGCTGCGATGGTTTGACCAACCCAGTGGTTGTTGCTCTGAACCGTCACACGGGCGAGGTGGAGTGGAAAACCCCACGTCACAACGAATCCGTGCCCAAGAAATTCGCATTCAGCACTCCACTGGTTATCACCCACGCTGGACGGTCAGAACTTATTAGCCCTGGTGCTGGAGGCACTTACGCCTACGATCCTGCCACGGGACGCCCCTTGTGGCACGTCAGTACCGGCGCCGGTTTTTCGGTGGTTCCGAGGCCTGTTTTTGCCCATGGATTACTGTTCGTGAACACCGACTATGATTTCCCAAAGCTCTTCGCGATCCGGCCGGGTGGCGAAGGCGACGTGACCGACACGCACCTGGCCTGGCAGACCGGGCGTGGCGCACCCAGCACGCCTTCCGCTTTGGTTGTGGACGCCGAACTCTACTTCGTGTCGGACGCCGGTATCGCAACCTGCGCTGATGCAAAGACGGGCCAAGTCCATTGGAACGAACGTCTGGGCGGAGGCTTCTCAGCCTCTCCCGTGTTTGCCGACGGCCGCATCTATTTCCAAAACGAGGAAGGCATTGGCTACGCGCTGAAGGCTGGCAAAAAGTTTGAGTTACTTGCCAAAAACGAACTTGGCGAGCGCACGTTGGCAAGCTACGCGGTGGATGACGGAACACTTTTCATCCGCAGTGCCGAACATCTATTCCGAATTGGGAAAAAGTGATCCTGAAATAGATTTCGAGTTTGGAGAAAGTGTCGCGCCCTCTTGGGCCTCCTTTCACCTTTCCTTCCTGCCCTCTCCGTGGAAGCGAGGGAGATGGACTACGGAACGCACCGAGGTTTGTCAAAGTCCTACAGTCTCTTGATTCCCCATTTCAGCTCTCAACGTTCAACTTTCAGCTTTGATTTTGGTGGTCCCTTGCTTGCCTTCGAGTTTGGCTAGCGCCCAACTCGCCGCGGCAACACCCACCACAGTAAATGCCAGGATCGACCATCCCGCCGTGTCATGCGCGTGCTCCACGGCGGCAATCCCTTTGGAACTCGCGGTGTAACTCAAAAACAACGAGCGAACGATATTCCCAAAAATGGCAAATCCAAGTCCCGCAACAAGCAACAGCCCGCGGAACCCCAATGATTTGAGCCCCAATCGCCCCATGAACAAAGTGGCCATCACCGTCGCTTGCAAGCTCCGGATCCCGCTGCACGCTTCGTCCACACCCAGGGTCCCGCCCGGCAGTTGAATCAAGCTCCCGACACGTCTGGCCGGCACGCCAATCAAATTCAGCACCTCCACATTCAAGGTGGAAATGAAACCCTGCAACGTGGAGATCAACGGCCCTTGAACCGCCGACGGAAGGGGCATTGCAATGAGCAAAAATGCGAAACCAAAACTGAAGCATTTCAAGCCACTTTTTCCGAAGACATAGAGCACATTTGAGGTGACACACATCTGGCAACCAAACGCCAAGGCGCACATCAAGGCTGCATTCAGCCCAAACGCAGCCTGGTAGACCTGCACCACCGCAAGAAGCGCCAAGCCACCAATACCCAAACACGCCGACCCCAGGCTCCACTCGACCCTCAAACCGGGTCTCTGCTCCCAGGCTTCCCACGTCACAAATCCGCTCAACAGAAGCAGCACCCACCCGAACTGCAGATCCGCACGATGGTCCCAAAACCACGATGCTCTCGACACCGTCCAAGCAAGGGCCACCCAGCTGGGAAGCAAAAGCAAAGCCGTCACGAAATGACTGGGAGGTGGTATCGCCATGAGGCCCTCATCTGACACTGGGTCGCTTCGCAGTGGAAAACTCAGACTCCTCCAACCATTGGGGAAGAAACGAGCGCAGTAGCGCATCGCTTGTCGCCAAATCTGCCACGCCATTCAGTGGAGTGGAGACCCGGATAAATTGTTTCGGACCAAGAAGCTCGCGACGATTCCAAAAAGATTCCCACACCCGTCGCCAGAATCGTTGATCCGAAGCCCGCAACATGGAGCCCGATCGATCGGAAGCCAATTTCATTTGATGCCGCATCCCAACCGAAAGGTTGTGATCCAATCGGTAAGGCAACGACTGGCCTCCCACAAGCCCCCCGAAATAAACCAGTTCTCTCCCGCCCATCCCATTGTTGAAAATCCGGCGCTCAAGAATCATCTTCGTGGAATGGATCTGCGCTTCAATCGAATCGGGTGCTTGAGGTTCCAGTTTCCACCCGGTCTCGGTCCAGCACCGATCTGGCGTGTGGACAAAAAGCCCTATCTCGTTCCGTTTCTCCAGAATGCGTTTTGCTGAGAACACTCGAACCGATTCTCCTTTACCGTTCGTAAACTCTCCGTTGACCAACTCATCAGCCACCAGGACAGCTTCGGCGGCTTTCGCAACGGGAACGAGGGTAAACATCCACCCTTCAACAACCGTTCTCTCCCGGAACCACAGACGGCTTCTACCCGAATCACTGCGGTTATACCACACGAGAGGAAACATCCAACAACCCCCGAGTAAAAGCGCAAACACCAGCATGGGTACAGCGCCGCGTTGCTTCAGGATTCTCAAGAACATGCGATTAAGACCTAGAGAAATGGAAAAGGTAAAATGGAGAATGCAGAAATGAAAAAGCAGAGGCCGAAATCAAACCGTTCTCCTCCAGGCAGAACGGTCCAACTCAACAAATTGCATCGATGTAATTTGGCGCTCATTCGCGGCTTAACGTTCAAACGCCTTGGATCAGCCAGGCGCTCGAACGTCTTGCACTCGTCTCATATCAAACTTCTTTGTTCCCCATTCTTCCTTTTGCATTCTCTTCTCCCTCTGCTTCAAAAAGGATTCTTAACGCTTCTACCGTGGTCTGTGGGTCACGCATTCCCACCGCCACCAAGGGGGTACCGGCGTAAACCGTCCAAGGCTTCAACGACCTATGCACGACCGATCCCGCGGCCACCACTGTCCCTTCCCCTATGGTC
>CANLCA010000325.1 GCA_947487925.1 Verrucomicrobiales bacterium
GGCCTTTCGCCTCACTTGTGCGACCTACCGGAGCACCGGCTGCGCCGCGGCGACCTCGTCAAGCTCGTGGAGCACCACATCGCACCCAACGGCCGCGAAGGCTAATCCATCGAAGTTTTCAACGCTCTCGGCGAAACCATCGCCGTGATCGCTGTTCCCGAAACTGCCTTGGAGCCGTTGCGGGAAGACGAAGTCCTGTGCGCGCGAGTGATGGTGGAGGCGTGACCTCGGCGCACTCCTCAGAGGACAGCTACCTATTTGTGGAATTAACCCCCGAATGGCAGCCGAGCCGAGGTTGAAGCTGTTTATAAGGCACGGAAAGAGGAGACGACTGGCCAGGATGATTCGACAAAGCCGTTGAACATCGTCTTGGTCGCCAGCAAACAGGAACATGGACCGGGCCAGCACGATTACCCTGGGTGGCAGACAAAGTGGACTGCTTTGCTCAACGAACTGCCTGGGGTGACGGCAGTGGGCGCCTGGGAGTGGCCCACGCCAGAGTAGTGGCGGGCGGCCGATGGAGTCATCCTATATTTCTGGAATCACAACTGGAGCGCGGAGCGATACCGGGAGCTGGACGCATACCAGGGCCGGGGCGGAGGGCTTGTCATGCTGCACTTGGTGACCATCGCGGACACCGAGCCGGAAAAGCTCGCGGAGCGAATCGGCTTAGCCGCGCAACCCGGGCCGACCCGTTACCTTCATACGCCTGTTCTTCTTCATTTCACCAACCCTTCGAACAGTGGAATTACAAGGGGATTCGATCAGCTCAAGCTGTTGGATGAACCTTACTGGACCCTGTTAGGCGCGACGAACCGGGTCGATGTGCTCGCCACGGGAGAGATGGAGGACCGCCAACGACCGTTGAATGAGACTTTCAAAAAAGGCGGCGAGCGGGTGTTCGCGAGCATACCAGGGCATGACGCCTGGACTTTCGAGGACCCACTTTTCCAAGCCTTGTTGCTGCGTGGCGCCGCCTGGGCTTTCGGGCAGCCCGAGTCGCGGTTCATTCGCCGATGAGCGTCTAAGCCGCGACTGTGCAATACTCGGTAAGGCTGCGCGGCAGCGCAGCCCTACCTTTAGCTGAATTGTCACTTCTAAGCCGCGACAATTCAACGGGCTCGGCCGTCCCGGCTGGATCTTCTCGCGCCAGCACTTGGCCGCGCCATCAATTCCTTCCCAACCGAAGAGTCACGGTGATGGATGCCGCTCGCGCAGCTTGCGGTAAACCGAACGCGCGGCGTTCAATTGCATGGCGACATGATCGATGCCGTTGGGGATGCGATCCCGCCGGTTCAGATCCGCCTCGAGCCGATCGATCCATGCGAGAAAATAATCAGCATCCGACCTTGAATCGAGTGGCTGGCCGCGCATCTCGACATAGATCGGGTTGCCATGCGCCGCGAGTTCCGCGCCGCCGGGAAACGAGGACTGCGGATTGCCGCTTTTGCAACGCACCGCGAGCCATCCAGAACGTGTCACTTCAACGGATTCGTCCAGGGTCAGTTCGTTCTCGGACGAGATCGGGATCTTCGTCCTCACGACCACTCCGTTCTGGATGAGTTCGAGGGTTGTCAGAGGAAATTGAGCTGAGACTCGGGCGCGAACCCGGACCCGGCTGGCGCTGTCTGGACGCAAGGTGTCGCCGGGACCGCTCCCGTTAGCCGTCCATTCAATCATGGGTCCTGTCGTGATGAATGAACGCCCCGCCTTTTGACCGAGCATCCAGGAGGTGTAATCGAGTCCGTTCGTGAGCCGCACATAACAACGACCCCAACCCGGTGGATAACTCGAGATGCGATTCAAAAACACATCCGTTCCGGCCGCGGCGGGGAGGCGAAACCCACAGTTGAGAAGCCTGTACCACAGTTTCAGGGAAGCCGCGTACCCGAACCCCATCACATCCAGCGTGTCGATTCGCCCCAGCGCCGCGTCCATCGGCAAGCCCTTCGCCGAATAGGCGCCATCGTACGGTGATTCAGGGTTCGACGCGGGATGCGTGTAACTGACCGTTCCAAGTTGCTGGCGCGCGCGTTCGGCGATATCCGCGTTGGTGGGCATATCCCAGGGATTAGTCGTTTCCTTGAATCCCGTGAAGATAGGCTCCACGAGCTGGCTCAAGTTGCCGAGCGTCATGTGGCCCCAAATCGTGCTGCGAAATTCTTCGTTCCAATAAAGAATGGATCGTGCGGAAGAGAGCGGATCGGGGCGTCCCAGAAAGTAAGCACGATCGAACACGCCGTCGCCATCGGAGTTGGCCACCACCAAGTTGGCGATGTGAAGGTCCTCGCCTTGGCATTGATCGCGCATGGTCGCCGGACCATTGTGCCAAGCTCCATACCCATAATTTGCATGTATATGGTTCTCGCCTGAGTACCAACCGCGCCCGGGCATGTCGACCCATCGTTCGAGCGAGACTTCGATCGTCAGGGTGGCTCCCGCGGTCACGTCAACCGACCGCCTGTGAACTTTATACTCGGGCCCGTGCCATGCCTGGACGGCCACTCTGCCGGCAGGCACGTCGAGCTCCGCCTCGTGGCTTGCATAAAAGTGTCCAACGCCGCCCGTGACACGGTACATGGAGCCGAGTGGAAAATGGAATTGCCCCCCCTCCTTTCTGACGCTGATTCTGGCGGTGAGCGGTTGGCCGCCGTTGGCGTCCTTGATGATGAGGCGCAGACGGCCCGCTGGCTGGCGAAACTCGACGCGATCAAGCGCGAGAGTTTCGCGCCGGCCGGCCGTCAGATCAATCCGCGCCAGCGCGGTCGCGCCCTCCTGGTTCTCCGTGTGGGCGAGCCACTTTCCGTCGGCGCTCACGCTCGGCCAGTCTTCGTCGGCTTGTCCGAATGTGATCTTCCGGGCGTCCTTCAGAGAGTTCTCCAGCGGGATGTGCCAAATATCGTTGTGGGCGGATCCCCTGTCCGTCACGACGAACACGCCCCGGCCAGAGGCGTCCGAGCACATCCCATAGATTCGATTGGGCCATCGCGCAAATTGGGTGGGTTCCCCGCCAATCGACGAAACAGTCCAAAGATCCGCCGAAGGTCCGTCGTTTCCGTCCTGTTGACCGGGCTGCTCTTGGAACGTGGCGAGAACGATTTTCGAGCCATCGGCGGTCAGTGTCCATTTCATGCGCGCCCGCCGGCTCTCGTTGAAAGGCGCGATGGCCACCATCGAAAGCGTGCCCGAGGCAAGTTCACACCACTGAAGCCGGTGAGGCTGGCCTGAGACAGCGAAGAGCCCCAGCAATCGATCGCCATTGGGATGGAACAGGGCTCGACCGCGAGCGAAGATTTCGCTCGGCAGAGGGACACGCTCGCCGGATTGAGCGTCGATGAGCTGGAGCAAACCAGTGTCCAAACCCGGTGAGCTCACGAAAGCGATTCGTTTGCCGTCAGGAGACCACGACGGCTCCAGGTCCCAGCCTTCGGTTCCAGTCAATCGGGTAAGCACCCCGCCTTCCCGGGGCATGCGGGCGATCGCTCCATGCATTGACAGCGCGATCATGGAACCATCCGGCGAGAGGGAAGGTTGGATGCCGCCGAATGCCCGTTGAGCTGTTGAGCGGCTCGGTTGAGCCATCAGATCCGGGCTGGAGCCAAGCTGCGAAGCGATCACGGCGATCCAAAGAACCAGCCGTTGCCAGCGATAACCGCGAGATGGGAGAGAGGAATTCATGATATTGATTGCCGCTGATTGGAGAGTTGGAGACGCACGATGCGAGCGGGGTTCGAGACCGAGAATGATTCGCCGCCCGAGTTCGGTCAAGTCAGCCTGGGCATCAAGACCCGGGCCCCGGGCCCGCATCGCGATGCCCTGCATTCGTCGATCCGTCGAAGCGGCCGTTCTTTTTGGTTCATTTGCTCTCTTCGAATGGGATGCTTTAAGTCACCCAGGTGGCTTGAGGGAAGGGGCAAGGACGCCCGCCGGACCCCGCAGGTCAGCAGCATTGTCGCTGCGGCAGATCGGAGGCGGATTCAACCGGGGTGCCGCCCCATCGAATCGAAGGGAACACAGCATGATTGCCACCGTAACAGTCAGTTCGATTCTAGGCTCCAAAGGATCACAGATTTGGTCTGTGAACCCGGAGACCACAGTATTTGACGCCATCAAAACGATGGCCGAAAAGAATGTCGGCGCGCTCCTCGTCATGGACGGAGAAAAGCTGGCGGGAGTGATCTCGGAGCGCGACTACACCCGAAAGGTCGCTCTCAAAGGAAGATCTTCGCGAGACACCACGGTTCGCGAAATACTCTCCCCCAATGTCGTGTCCGCGACGCCGAGGCACACAATCGAAGTTTGCATGCGATTGATGACGGAAAACCGGGTTCGCCATTTGCCGATTGTGGAGGGGGAAACGGTGGTGGGAATCGTGTCGATCGGCGATCTCGTCAATTGGACCATTTCCGCTCAGCACGCGGCCATCGAGCAACTGGAGAATTACATTACGGGTTTGTGAGAACCCGCTCCATTCTTGCTCGGCAATTGACCGGCTGAAGTCGGAACTCCGAACCCTGCAAAACGCGTTGAAAGCCGTACGGAGTCCCGGCTTCTGCCGGTATTAAACGACATCAGCACACACCATGAGAATTAATTGCTGGAGGAGGCTCCTTTTCTGGTAGCCATCCACGCCGCGATGCGCCATGATTCGGGGAAGAGTTAAGTTCTCGCGCGTCAACAACCGCTCACTCTCCACTTTATGATTTCCTCCCACGAATCGATTACCTCTTCGGAGCCGCGCCGCAGCGCGTGGAATGAGACCAATGCCCGCAACGCCATCACAAAGGCATTCACTTTGATCGAACTGCTGGTGGTGA